>NZ_JBWKKU010000068.1:0-52032 GCF_056431445.1 Saccharopolyspora sp. NPDC045941 | reverse complement strand
GCCGACAAATCCCAAACAGGACAGTCGAGACGTCAGTCGTGAGTCGGGTCAGACCCGCCAGCAGCGTCACCACGAACATCATCACTGTCGTGAGTAGTCGTTGCGGCAAGAACCGCCGTTCCCATTCACGACCCCCACCGGGCTACGGGCGGAAGTCGGCGGCGTGGCCCGAGTCCATTCGACGAAGCCCCGGGCCCGGCCGCTGACCGGCTCGGCCGTCGCGGCTGCGCATCATGATCATGGCGTTCCCGCCCAGATCAGTTCGGCGCGTCCCTGAGCAGCACGGGGGTGTGGGATCGAACAGCGAGCCAGTCGCCGACCGGCGCGGACACCCACCGAACCAGCGTCACGATGTCGTCGTGGATCTCAGCCGGGCTGCGCCGAATCGTCGTGCCGGGAATGCGGACCCCACCGACGATCGGCTCGCAGTGGGAGATCCTGTTGCGCAGGGCATAGACCCGATGCGCCACCGCATGCACCTCACTGCGGATTCCTGTCGAGTTTGGGAAGGCAAACCGCAAGGCCGGCCGCCACAGCGTCGCGTCGTAGTACCGACGCCGCCGGAACGGCTTCTTGCCGACGTAGCCGCCGGATTCAAGCAGGTGCACCCAGAACCCCATCGCCAGCTGCGCGACCAAGCGGCCGGACGGGCCGTCCTCGGTGCACCGCGCATCGGTCCATGCCTTGGCGATCGCGGCCTGGCCGCGATCGTCGAGCAGTTGCTCATCGGCCCACCAACGCGGGCCGTACCGCTCGGTGAGCTGGTCGTTCAGCGCGTTGCGCAGTACCACCTCGGCGACGCCGAGATCGCGGTGAAAGCTGGCGGCGAGCTCGCCCCCGAGCAGGTACAAGGAGATCGGCGGGACGCCCCACGCCGGGGCATGCCGGTGATAGGTGCCCAGCCGTTCGGCGCTCAGCAGCGGTTCGAGCTCATCCGGTGGTGGCGCAGCGTCATAGCCCACTGCGGTGTTCTACCACCATGATCACCGGCCACCGAACGTGACCTTGAGCCGTGAGGAACGCCAGCGCGAGTAATTCAGCACATCGCCAAGCGATGTCGATATGCCCGATTCCACATCACATCGCGATGTGATGTGGCTTCCTGTGGTATGGTCGATCGCGAAGTCCCCCGGTTAGCCAGTACTTCGGTACGCGCCGGGGGTTTTTATTTCCTGGCCAAGTTCGTCCGCCACCGGCGCTCGGCACGCGTCATCATGCATCTTCCCAGCACCGCCGTGCGGCGAGGGGCTCGTTCCTCCCGAACGTTAGTGGAACCGTGGAGGCGAACACGGGGGCTGAACCGGCTGAATCAGAGCCAGCGTTACGCGACGCGAAGTCAGCGCAGGGCTTCGGCGACCGCCTCGGCCGTCTCCAGCACCAGCGGCCCGATCTCCTCCGGCGCCAGCGGCTGCAGGGCCACCACGCCGACGCTGGCGCGCAGCCCCGGCACCCCGCGCACCGGCGCGGCCACCGCGAACGCGCCCGGCTGCAGGTCACCGCTGGTGGCGATCCACGCCGGCCCGCCCGGCGGCAGGTCCACGGCCCGCCCGGCCGCGCCGCGCTGCACCGGATGACGACTGCCGACCCGGTACGACACGTGGTAGCTCGTCCACGACGGCTCGACGACCGCCACGGCCTGCGCCTCGCTGCCGTCGGCCACGGTCAGGTGCACCGTCGCGCCGACCTTCTCCGCCAGCGCCCGCAAGGCGGGCAGCGATGCGATGCGCAGCTGCGGCAGCACCCGCCCGGCCAGCCACAGCACGCCGAGCCCGAGCCGCACCTTCGAACCCTCGCGGCGCACCAGGCCGCGGCTCTGCAGCGGCCCGAGCAGCCGGTACACGGCCGCGCGGCTGACGCCGACGGTCGCCGCCAGGTCGCTGATGGTGGGCGCTTCGCTCTCCGCGTCCGCCACGGCCTGCAGCAGGCTGAGCCCGCGATCGAGCGTCAGCGAGCTCTCCTTGGTGCCCGGCTGGGCGTCACGCGGCAGGCGCATCGGACCGCGAATCGACTCGGGGCTGGGTTGGGCCATCGCGTCACCTCCGAGCCGCGGCCAGCACCGTGCCGGTCACCTCGCCGAGCCCGATCACCGAACCGTCGGGCCCCGGCGCGCTGCCACTCAGTGTCACCCGATCCCCGTCCTGGAGGAAGGTCCGCTGCTCGCCGTCCTGCAGCGTGATCGGCTCCGCTCCGCCCCAGGTCAGCTCCAGCAGGCAGCCCCGCTGGTCGCGCTCGGGCCCGGACACGGTCCCGGACGCGAACAGGTCGCCGGGGCGCACCGGCGCGCCGTTCACGGTCATGTGCGCCAGCTGCTGCGCGGGCGACCAGCTCATGTGCTCGAACCGCGGCGAGGCCAGCAGCGTCTCGTTGCAGCGCACCTCCAGCCGCAGGTCCAGCCCCCACGGCTCCTTCTCGACGAGGTAGGGCTGCAGCGCGTGCGCCGGTTCCGGAGTCGGCACCCTGGCCTGCTCGAAGGCCTCCAGCGGCGTGATCCACCCGGCGACGGAGGTGGCGAACGACTTGGCCAGGAACGGCCCCAGCGGCTTGGACTCCCAGGCCTGGATGTCCCGCGCCGACCAGTCGTTGACCAGCGCCAGCCCGAACACGTGCTCGGCGAAGTCCGAAGTGGACACCCGGGCGGCCGGTTCGCCACCGCAGACGAACCCGACCTCCGCCTCGAAGTCCAGCCGCCGCGTCGGGCCGAACGCGGGCTGCAGGTCGCCGGTGGCCTTGCGCTGCCCGCTCGGGCGGTGGATGTCGGTGCCCGAGACGTACACGGTGCCCGCGCGGCCGTGGTAGGCCACCGGCAGGTGCGACCAGTTCTCCGGCAGCGGCTCGATGGTTCGCCGGGAGATGCGGCTGACGTTCTCGGCGTGGTGCCGCGACGAGAAGAAGTCGACGTAGTCGCCGACCGCGAACGGCAGCACCAGGGTGTGCCAGTCGGTGCGCACCAGGCTCGCGCCCGCCGGCGCCCGATCGGCCGCGACGAGCTCGCTGAGCCGCTCCCGCAGCTCGCGCCAGCGGTCGCGGCCCGCGGCCAGCAGCGGATCGAGCGAGTCGCCGGAGACCAGCTCGGCGAGTCGAGGACCGAGTTCCCCGGCGATGCCGCGCAGCAGCAGCGCGTGCCGCCCGACCCGCACCGCGATGACCGGGCCGCTGCCGGTCACCAGCACGCCGTAGGGCAGCGTCTGCGGGCCGAACGGCTTGTCCGGGGCGAACTCGGGGTCCTCGATCCAGGTCAAAGCAGTCCCAATCCTTCGAGTTCGGCGACGGGGTCCTGCAACGAGCACGAGCCGTAGGAGGCGAAGACGTCGCGCACCGCGTTGGCCGCGTCGTCGGACAGGGCGCGCGCCTCCTCGGCCAGCGCGGCGCCGTCGGTGCTGGCCAGCGCCGCCCGGACGTCCTTGCCGGACAGCGAGCGCGCGGTGGCGACCAGGACGTTGAGGAAGCCGTGGTGGGTGAACCCGGTCTCCTGGTCGGTGCCGCGCACCGCGGTGTGCAGCCCGGTGGTGGCCTTGAACGGTACGTCGAGGGTGCCCGCCACCGCGAGGAAGTCGGTGACCACGTCGATGGACGGCACCGATTCGGCGGTCTGCCCGCCGCAGCGCAGCTTGGGCCAGCAGCCGTGCTCGGCGACCCGCCGGATGCCGTCCAGCCAGCCGTCGCCGCCGCGTCGCGGCTCGACCACCCGGATGATGTCCTCCGGCACGAACTCCGACACGCGCTCCAGCCAGATGTCGTCGACGTCGGACGGCGCGGGCATCTCGACCATCCGCAGCGCCAGCAGCTCCTGCCGGCCCTCGATGATCGACAGGGCCTTGGGCACGCCGCCGAGCCCGGTGTCGCACACCAGCGAGAGCGGCACCGGCGACGCCGGCTTCACCTTCGCCAGTTCGGTGATCAGCTCGGCCAGCCGGGACGCCTTGCACAGCATCGGCCCGAGCAGACCCGTGAACGCGCCGCCGCGCGCCTCGAGGTGGTCGGCCACCGCCTGCGGCACTGCGGCGGTACCCGGCGGGAACAGCGCCGCGTCGTCAACCAATCGGGCGAACAGGGGCGGGATGCCGCGCGGACCGGGCGCGCGAAGCTCAACAGCGCTTGACACGGCTGACACGCTAATGCCGTACCGGCCAGTGAACAAAGGTGCCCGATAAACGGACGTCGGGCGGGGTCATGTAGGCCTCCCTCGCCTGGTTTGGACATCATCATCCTCCCTGGTCCGACGGCGCTCGCACCGCCCCTGGGAGCACTACTCCGGTTGCCGCCCCACGGGGCCGTTCCAGCTGGTACTAAGAGGATGCGCGGGCAGTGGGGCCGCTTCGGCGACCGCGTGGCGCCCGATGAGGCGACTTCCCCACCCGAGACATTTAAGTTAGGCTTGCCTAAGTTGGAGGTGAGCAGTGGGTGAGACGACCATTCGCCGGCCCGCGACGCCGAGCGCTGCCGAACGTGCCAGGAGCATCGCCAAACGCGGCGGCCGCGCAGCGCTCCTGCCGGCCGACGAGAACTCGGCGCGCATCGCGCCGTTGCTGCACCACGTGCACGCCGACGGCTCCGCAACCGTCTTGCTGGCGGACGAGCACCCGCTGATCGCCGCCGCCTGGCAAGCCCCGCGCGCCGAGCTGGCCGCGGTCCTGGAACTCACCGACCCGACGCCGGTCCGGCTGCGCGAACCGGTGCGCGGACTGCTGTGGCTGACCGGCTGGGTGCGGCTGCTCGACGGCGCGGAGGCCCGCGACGCCGTGCTCTCGGTCGCCGACGAGCGCCCGGACCCGCGGCTGCTCGACGCCGGGCACGGCGCGAGCGTCCTGCGGCTGGAATCCGCGTCGCTGGTGCTGGCGGATTCGGAGGGCACCGGCTCGGTGGACCCCGCTGACTTCCAGGCCGCCACGCCGGATCCGTTCTGCATGCAGGAAGACGCGTGGCTGCGGCACCTGGAGCTGTCGCACCGCGACGTCGTCGGGCTGCTCGCCCGGCACCTGCCGGAGAAGCTGCGCGGCGGGCACATCCGCCCGCTCGGGCTGGACAAGTACGGCCTGCGGCTGCGGGTGGAATCAGCCGACGGCGACCACGACGTGCGGCTGGCGTTCTCCCGCCCGGTCAGCACGACCGAGCACCTCGGCGTGGAGCTCCGTCGCCTCGTCGGCTGCCCCTTCCTCGCCCAGCAACGCCAGGGCTGACGCCGCCGGAACGGCGCGAACGGACCGTTCACCTCGATAGGCGGCGCGAAGAGGCCGTTCGCGCCGATCCCGACGTCAGTCGCGTTCGGAGTTCTCGGGGGTCAGGCGCTGGATGCGGCCGTCGCGGAAGCGCAGCGGCTCGGCTCCCGGACCCACCAGCATCGCCTCCTCCACCGACGCGTCGCGGGTGATCACCCAGAGGAACGCGCGCGCCGCGATCGCCGATCGGCCGGGCCATCGCCCGTCGGTGAACCGCACCAGCAGCCCGCCCGGATCGCTGTGCCGGATCTCGACCAGGACACCGTCCCGGATCCCGAACAGATCGGCCGAGCCGAGCGGCCCGTCGAGCACATCGAAGCGGCGCAGCGCCTGCAGCACGCGCACCGCGCGTTCGGTGTCCCCCGCTCCCCACACGAACACGTCCATGCCGATCCGACGCGGCGGGGGCGGTGACCAGTTCCGCACGCGGTTTTCCCGGTATTTCCAGACCTCCGAGCGCCCGGCCGGCGGCGTCACCGATCCGGGTACGGTTCGACGCGTGAGCACCCTGCGCGCATGGCTGACCCCGACCCGGCCCGGCGAGCCCGCGACGATCGCGGACCGGTCGGAGCGCAGGGCGATCACCATCGAGCTGTTCGTGGTCTTCACCGTGACGCTCGGGCTCTCCGGCGTGCAGAGCCTGCTGTCGCTGCTGGACGCCCTGCTGCGCCCGGAACCGCTGGCGGACCAGCACGCCGCGATCAACGTGCCGCAGGCGGAGCTCGGGCTGCTCGACATGCTCGCGCAGCTGGCGAACGTGCTGCGGCTGTGCGCCTGGGGCGGCTTGGGGCTGTACCTGCTGTGGCGCGGCGGGGTGGCGCTGCGGCAGGTGGGCCTGGACCGCTCCCGTCCCGGGCGGGACTTCGCGGGCGGGCTGGGCCTCGCGGCCCTGATCGGGATCCCCGGCCTGGGCCTGTACCTCGTCGCGCACGCCCTGGGCCTCGCCCTGACCGTCCAGCCCTCCACTTTGGACGCGGCGTGGTGGCGCGCGCCGGTGCTGACGCTGGCCGCGTTCGGCAACTCGTTCGCCGAAGAGGTCCTGGTGGTGGCCTACCTGCTGACCCGGCTGCGGCAGCTGGGCTGGTCGGAGAACCGGGCGCTGTGGGCGTCGGCGGTGCTGCGCGGCAGCTACCACCTGTACCAGGGCTTCGGCGGCTTCGTCGGCAACGTCGTGATGGGCCTGGTCTACGGCCGCGCCTGGCAGCGCACGAACCGGCTGTGGCCGCTGGTCGTCGGCCACGCGCTGATCGACGTGGTGGCCTTCGTCGGCTACGCCGCCCTGCGCGGCCGCGTCGGCTGGCTGCCCTGACCCGGGAGCCGCCGATTCCAGGCGAAATCTGCAAGCCGACCCGGCAACGAACCGATCGTCCATTCTGCGCAACGATCCGATGGTCAATTGGGCTTTTTCGTTAATGATTGATCGAAATCGTCGTCATTGACGGACGTTTCCGTTAGCCGCGGTTAGGCTGCTCATCGTGAGCGAACCACACGTCCAGAGCGAGGTCGGCCCGCTGCACGCGGTGCTGCTGCACCGGCCGGGCACGGAGCTGAAGCGGCTCACGCCGCGCAACAGCGACCAACTCCTGTTCGACGCGATCCCGTGGGTGGATCGCGCCCAGGAGGAGCACGACGCGTTCGCCGAGGTGCTCCGCAACCGGGGCGTCGAGGTGCTGCTGCTGCGCGACCTGCTCACCGAGGCGCTGCGCGACACCCGCGCTCGGGCCGCGGCCGTGCTCGCGGGCGTGGACGAGCTCAGGGTGGGCACGGAGATCGCCGACACGCTGCGCTCGCACCTGTCCAGCGTGGACGATTCCGCGCTGGCCGGGATCCTCATCGCGGGCATGACGTTCGAGGAGCTGCCCGCCGCGGAGGGCGAGTCCCTGGTGCGCCGGATGCACCACCCGCACGACTTCGCCATCGACCCGCTGCCGAACCTGCTGTTCACCCGGGACTCGTCGGTGTGGATCGGCGACCGGGTCGCGATCGCGGCCCTCGCGATGCCGGCGCGCCGCCGCGAATCCGCGCTCACCGACCTGATCTACGCCTACCACCCGCGGTTCTCGCACTCCACCCGCGCCTACGGCGCGCACTCCGCGCCCGTCGAGGGCGGCGACGTGCTGCTGCTCGCGCCGGGCGTGGTGGCCATCGGCGTCGGCGAGCGCACTACGCCCGCCGGCGCGGAGTCGCTCGCCCGCTCGCTGTTCGCCGACGACCTGGCGCACACCGTGCTGGCGGTGCCGATCGAGCAGGCCCGGGCCTCGATGCACCTGGACACGGTGTGCACGATGGTCGACCGCGACGCCGTGGTGATGTACCCGGCGATCCAGCACTCGCTGGAGGCCTTCGCGCTGCGCCCGCTGGACGGCGAGTTGAAGGTGTCCGGCCCGACCCCGTTCCTGACCGCCGCGGCGGAGGCGATGGGCATCGACCACCTGCGGGCGATCGACACCGGCCTGGACCCGGTGACCGCGGAACGCGAGCAGTGGGAAGACGGCAACAACACGCTCGCCGTGGCGCCCGGCGTGGTGGTGGCCTACGAGCGCAACGCCGAGACCAACGCGCGACTCGAGGACGCCGGGATCGAGGTGCTGCGGATCAGCGGTTCCGAACTCGGTTCCGGCCGGGGCGGCCCGCGGTGCATGTCCTGCCCCATCACCCGCGCCCCGCTGAATCCGTGAACTCGGCCGATTCCCATTCCATCACTTGATCGAGTGACGAATGAAGGGCGCTCCAACCGGAAAAACCGATCACGAGCGCCCTTCGCCGAACAATAGCCACTCGAATTGGTGACACGGCGCGAAACATCCACCACCAGCAGCGACGACAGCGTCGCCACCAGCCAAAACAGCACAGGTTTGGCTTGGCTTATTTATCTGAGGATTGCCTTGGCTAAAACGCGATCAGCCAAGGTTAACCATAGGATTATTAGGTTTGCCTGAAATGTATCTGGACTCATTCCAGAGTATATTGGGGGCATGGCTGTCACCGCGAAGAAGATTCAGCACAAGGAATCCCGTTTCGAGCACCTGCTGCAGGAACAGGTGCGCAATGAATTCACCGCCTCGCAGCAGTACATCGCCGTCGCGGTCTGGTTCGACAACGAGGACCTGCCGCGGCTGGCCGCGCACTTCTACCGCCAGGCGCTGGAAGAGCGCAACCACGCGATGATGATCGTCCAGTACCTGATGGACAACAACATCAAGCCGGCCATCCCGGCCATCGAGCAGGTGCGCAACGACTTCACCGAGACCCGCGAGCTCGTCGCGCTCGCCCTGGAGCAGGAGCGCGAGGTCACCCGCGAGGTGGAAACGCTGGCCAAGACCGCCCGCGAAGAGGGCGACTACCTCGGCGAGCAGTTCATGCAGTGGTTCCTGAAGGAGCAGGTCGAGGAGGTCGCCTCGATGTCGACGCTGCTGAACGTGGTCGACCGCTCCAAGGGCAACCTCTTCGACGTGGAGAACTACCTGGCCCGCGAAACGGTCGGCGACGAAGGCGCCGACGCGACGGCACCCCGGACCGCCGGCGGCACCCTCTGAGCCCTCGCGCTACCCGCCGGGCGAATTCGGTTCGGTGGCGGGGTTCTGCGACGAGGTCGGGTTCGGCTTGGAGGTCTGCGACGCCGAAGTCGTCGGGTCCGGCTCGGAGGTCGTCGTCAGCAGGACCTCCGGCGGCAACGGCTTCCTGGTCGGCGGGGCCGTGAGGCTCGGCAGCTGCGGCGGCTGGCCCGGCTGCTGGTGCACCGGCGGCGGGGCCGGAGGCTGGTATGTCGGTTGCAGCGGCGCGGTCGAGCCCGGGTTCGGCTCCGGTTGCACGACGGGCGGCACCGCCGGCTGCACCGGCTCGCCCGCTTGGTGACCGATCAGCGCGATCCCGCCGCCGACCAGCAGCGTCGCGGCGAGCGCGCTGCCCGTCGCGGCCAGCACACCGTTGCGCTGCCTGCGGCGACGCGCCCCGGCCACCAGCGACCACTCGGCGCCGGTTCGCACCGGGATGTCCAGCCGGTCGTCCCGGAGGACCCGCTGCAGCTCGTCCTCCAGATCCATCACGCGTCACCTCCTCCCACCAGCGGCCCGAGCCGCTTGCGCAACGTCGCCATCGCCTTGCTGGCCTGGCTCTTCACCGTTCCGCAGCTGATGCCGAGCGTGTCGGCTATCTCCAGCTCGGAAAGTCCCTCGTAGTAACGAAGCACGACCACCGCGCGTTGCCTCGGTGGCAGAGATCGCAGCGCGACCCACAGCGGCTCGTGCTCCAGGCGATCCTGCTGGATGGCGGCGGGGATGTCCGGGAAATCCGCGAGCAGCGTTTCCCGGCGCGTCCGGCGCCACCGGCTGACGTGCGTGTTCGCCATCGCCTTGCGCACGTAGGCGGTGGGGTCCGCGCAGTTCCGGCTGATCTTCGACCAGCGGGCGCCGACCTTCTCCAGCACGGTCTGCACCAGATCCGCGGCATCGTGCGGGTTGCCGGTCAGGGCGTGGCCATAGCGCATCAGCCCGGGCAGTGCTACCCGGACGAACTCCGCGAAATCATCCTCTGCCGCCGCCATGTCCCCCCGACGTGCCCGCCCGCGATAGACACCGGACGCCTCGGTGGCGGTCGGCACTGCAGGCAGGTGCGTGGTCAACCCTCCACCCCCTAAACGTCGGGTATCGCCGGGGATGACACGCCGCAACGCGCCGACCGGTTGCCCGACCGGCACGTTGATCACCCGTTCGGCCCAACGACAACAGTGGACCGGTTTCAATTGAAACTGCGAGCAGCACCGGGGTCGGGCTTCCGGAGCAGCTCGACCAGCGCCGAGATGCTGTGCTCGCCGCGGCCCTCGGCGACCGCCCGGCGCAGCAGGTCGTTCATCGGTTCGCGCCAGCTGACATCGATGTTCGCCGCCGCCAGCTCGTCGTCGTGGGCGCTGCCCGCGTAGAACAGGCCGACCGTCGAAGACGGGTCGCTGTAGTCGGCGGCGTCGATCTCCGCCGCGAACTTCGGCAGCACCGAGCCGATCATCTCCAGCCACTTGACGGTGTAGGGCACCAGCTCGCTCGCGGGCGTCCCGCGCTTCGCGACCAGGGCCGCGCCTTCGAAGAAGCCGAGGAGGGCGGGCAACAGCGTGGCACCGACCGCCATCTCGTACAGCGCCGCGAGGTCCACGTCGGCACCGAGGTACCGGGTGTCGCCGCCGAGCTCCCGCAGGGTCTGCTCGTACTCGTCGAAGACGGCCTTGTCGCCGCTGTAGTACAGCAGCGTGTCCGGCTTCGCGACCGCCTCGGGGACGTTCTTCACCGCACCGTCCAGGAAGCGGGCGCCGTTGCCGGTCGCCCACTCCGCCATTTCCCGGGCGCCGCTGGGAGTTCCGCTGTTCAGCGTGATCAGGGTGCGGCCGGCCAGCTCTCCGGCGGCGGGCGCCAGGGCCTCCAGCGTGGCGTCGTAGGTGGTCAGGCAGGCGATGATCAGCGGGTCGGCGGTGACCGCGTCCGCAATCGATCCGGCGTGCGCTGCGCCCTCGGCGACCAGCGGCGCGGCCTTCTCCGGGCTGCGGTTCCACACCGTCGTCGGGTGCCCGGCGGCCAGGAACGCCTTGGCCAGCGCCGCGCCCATGTTCCCCAGCCCGAGGACGGTCACCGCCGTGCGTTTGCCACCGGCCATGTTCGTGCTCCAGTTCAAAGTCGGCTCTTTCGAGTTCGATCGCGTTGACGCGTTCGATCCTCGCGACTTGGCTGAACTTTGATCAAGTACCGACTATTTTGTCGGGTACTGAACTTTTTGTCAGTGGGAGCCAGGGATGAAGCGGAACAAGTACACCTGCGGACTGGATGCCGCCATCGACGTGATGGGCGGCAAGTGGAAGTGCCTGATCCTGTGGGAGCTGGCCTTCGCGACGCTGCGCTTGGGCGAGCTGCGGCGCGCGATCCCGGACATCAGCGAGCGGGTGCTGATCCTGCAGCTCAAGGAGATGGTGGCGAGCGGCCTGGTGCACCGCGAGATGTACCACCAGGTGCCGCCGAAGGTGGAGTACTCGCTGACGGAGTTCGGCCGGTCGCTCATCACGGCGCTGATGCCGCTCGGGGAATGGGGCGAGCAGAACATGGCTCGCATCGAAGCGATTCCCCGCGACTAGGGGGAGAATTCCAGCGGCCGACGAATCTGTCCACTGTGGAGCCGTGTCGGGCGGTTCCGGCCGGAACCGCCCGACACCGGGCTCAGCGGATGGTGACCTGGCGGCCGCGGAGGCCGTCGCGGGCGCGCCGCTCCGCCGCGTTCAGCGGCTCCGAGTCGAGCGAGCCGAGGGCGTCGGCCAGCCGGCGCCCGAGCTCCGCGGCGGGCTCGTCCCACTCGCGCGCGTGCTTCTCGCGGTCGAGGTCCCACACCGGCACCAGCAGGCCGTGCGCGCGGAACGATCCCGCGTACTTGCTGTCCTCGCCGAGCGCCAGCTCGCCCCGGGCGGACAGCCGCGCGAGCGCCGCCAGCAGCTGTTCCTCGGGCTCCGGGCGCACCCAGCGCAGGTGGGCCTTCTCGCCCGCGTCGACCCAGTACGCGGATTCCACACCTTCGGCGGTCAGCCGATCGGTGGGCATGATCGCCGCGTTCGCCCGCTCCAGGGACAGCGCGACCTCGCCGGTCGGCTCCACGTCGCCGGGCAGCCACCAGGCGAAGTCCTCGTGCAGCTCGACCTCCAGCGGCGCGGCCGGGTCGAGCAGGTCCTGCAGGCGGGCCGGAATGGTGCCGGGCTCGGCCGTCTCCGGGCCCACCACCGACAGCGACTCGCCGATCTCGGCGGTCTGCACCCACTCGACGGCCCGCGCGAGATCCCGGCTGATGTCACCGGAGTGGGTCTGCACCTGCAGCCCGATGAAGGACTTGTCGTCGTTGCGCCGCAGCGCGGCGGCGGCCATCGGCAGCACGGTCGCGAGCGTGACCGCGCCCTCCCCGCGCAGCGGCAGCTTCGCGGTCGCCGACGGGACGAACTCGCGCAGCGCGACCAGCTCGCATTCCGCGGCCAAGCCCTCGAACGGCCTGGTCACGATCACGTCGGCGGCGCCGCCCGCGGCACCGTGGCAAGCCTTGTAGCGCTTCCCCGAACCGCACGGGCAGGGCTGGCGCGGCTTGATCCCGGTGTCCGCCTGGGGCTTGGGTGCGGTTCGCTTCGACACTGCAGATCCCCTCGCTCATGGTCACTTCGCCGTGACGCTACCGAACTGCGCGAGGCCCGATTCAGCCAGGTGGAAGCGGGTGGACGCGGGCGCATTGGTGGCCACGAAGCGCACTCCGGAACGGGCGCACAGCTCGATGTCCGCGGGGTCGTCGACGGTCCAGCAGTACGTGTCGCGGCCGAGCGCGGCCGCGCGCGCGACGAATCCCGGGTCCTCGCGCAGCAGGCCGATGCCCGGCCCGGCGAGGTCCGCCCACGGCGGGAGCACGCCGGAGCGCAGCGGGCCGCGGAACCGGTCGAACAGCAGGACCGTCGGCACGCCCGGCGCGGCCTCGTGGAACCGGCGCACCGCGGACTGCGCGAACGACATCATCAGCACCGGCGAGTTCTCCCGGTCCACCGGCGTCGCCAAGCCGTGCCTGGCCAGCAGCGCGACCAGCTTGCGCTCCACCAGCCCGCCGTAGCGCACCGGGTGCTTGGTCTCGATGAACAGCCGGACCGGGCGCGAGTTGTCCCGCAGCAGGCCGAGGAGTTCGTCGAGCAGCAGCACGCCGTGCTCGGGCTCCGCGGCCGGGCCGCGCACCAGGTCGTCCGCCGACCGGGGCGGTTCCTGGTGCCAGCCGCCGAAGTCCACTTCGGACATCGCGGCGACGGTGAGCTCGCTGACCACGCCGCGGCCGCTGGAGGTCCGGTCGATGCGCCGGTCGTGCACGCACACCAGGTGGCCGTCCCGGCTGACCCGGATATCGCATTCGAGCGCGTCGGCGCCCTGTTCGAGGGCCAGTTCGTAGGCACCGCGGGTGTGCTCGGCGCGATGCGCGGAGGCTCCTCGGTGCGCGACGACGTCGGGGGTCGGTTGCCGCACGGCGCCCATTATGCGGGCGATCCAGATCCACTTCCGGCATCTGTGACGCACCGCAACAACAGCGTCACCGAGGACCCGCACCACCACGTGACGAAGCGAACCCCCCGCCCACGTCCTCGTGGTTCCGCAATTTCCATTGAAATCGAAGGTCCAATTGAGCCTTTTTCATCCTGGTCGGCCCGCAACCGCGGGACGCAAAGCTGCACGTCGATGGGTGTCGCATACGCCGCAGGCGCATAGCCCACCTACGACACTCGCACCGCCGCGGGTTCTCAGAGGCTTCCTGGCGAGGACGGCCCTGACGCCGTGTATCGGACATACATAAGTCAGGGCACCCACAGACCAGGGAGCCTCTGAGGTTCCGCCACCCGCACCGCCACGCAGAACGAGGTTGGAAAAACCTCAATGGAAATTGCGGAACCTCGGACGTGCGGTCAGCGCGGAGCGCTGGTGGGGCGGGTTGCCCGGGGCGCGGGCGGCGCGGCGCGGACCGCGCGGACCCGGAGTTGCGCGAGCTCCGTCGGGTCCAGCGGGGCGAGCAGCCGCATCAGGTACTTGATCAGCAGCGCCGTCATGATCGCCAGGGTCGTGACCAGGGCGTTGTTGAGCGCGTGCAGCACGACGCCGTCCGCCTGGGCCTGCACGCTGCCGAAGAATCCCCAGCCGAACGAGAGCCAGCCGAGCAGCAGGGTTCCCACCCACGCCGCCCACCAGAACCGGACGCGCAGCGTCGGGAACGGCCGCTCACCCCGGCGGCGCACGCCTTCCGCGACGAGCACGGAATGCTCCAGCTCGGCCAGCGTCGAGCCCGGCACGGACAGGTTCAGCCCCGGCACCAGGACGCCGACGACCACCTGCCAGTCGGGCCGGGCGCTCTGCACCCCGATGCGTTCCGCCGCCGCAGCGCGCGCCCGCAGGCCCCACAGGACGGCGAAAACACCGGAGAGCACGCCGAGCACCCAGAGGATCGAGCCGGTCGTGCCGACCAGCACGTCGGAGATCGCCAGCGGCGTGCGCGGAAGCGCCTGGCTGCGGCTGATCAGCAGCAGCACGTACCGCCAGCACTCCGCGAAGGTGGCCAGCGCCGCCACGCCCGCGGTGATCCACAGCGTCACCACCGCGGTCCCGGCGGCGGACACCGCCCGCAGCATCGGATCGACGTGCGGCCGCAGCGGCAGTGCCAGCGGCCACCGCCACGCGAGCAGCGGGAAGCCCCAGCGCGGCACGGCCGGGTAGGCCGGCGGGCCGGTGTAGCGGTGCGGTCGGCGTGGCGGCCGGATCCGCCGCGGGCCACCGGGCGGGGTGGCGACCCACTCCACGCTCGGCCGTCCGGGGCCGGGAGGTCGGGCCGTCACAGCACGTACGGCTCGCCGTCGGCGTCGTCGGAGACCAGCGGCCGCCCGATGGCGAACCAGCCGTTCATGCCGCGCTCGACGTTGATCGCGTCCCAGCCGTTGGCGTTGAGGTACGCGGCGACCTTCGCCGACCGGCCGCCGGAGCGGCAGATCACGAAGACCTGGTCGGCCTCCGGGATCTCATCGAGCCGTTGCACGAGCTCGCTCATCGGGAGGTGCACGGCCTCGGGCGCGTGCCCGGCCTGCCACTCGTTCGCCTCGCGCACGTCGAGCAGCACGCTGCCCTCCGGCAGCTGCGCGGGCAGCTCCTCCGGCTGGACGCCGGGCACCTGATGACCGGGAACTGGAGTAGTCACACCCCGATGCTGCCACGAGATGCGTGGTGCCGGCGTAAGAGACTCGTCTTTCGCGCCGGCGGACGCCTCACACCCCGGAAAAACCCGCCTTCACCTGCGATAACACGAGACCATTTCGTAGTTGATCACGCTTTCGGTCGGAGATCCCGAAGATATCGCCGTTTTCGCGAGGTCTCGTGCCACAGTGTGCTTGTTCGATTCAGATCCGTTCGCGGAATCCGCCCGGCAGGAAGGAAAGCCATGTCTCGTCGAGCCATTCTCCGCTGGCCGAACGGCAGCGACTGGGGACATCTGGCGACGGTTCCGGAGGACGGCGGATCACCGCGGTTCGCCGGGTTCGTGCGGATGACCGACCCGCGCGTGCAGGCCCTGCTGGTTCGCGTCCCGCCCCGCCGGGCCGACGGCGACATATGGGAAGCGCACTTCACGGCCGCCGAATCCGAGCTGAGCGCCGCTTGACGCGAACGACCGACGAAAGCGCCCCGCCCGGCTCTCGGCCGGACGGGGCGCTCGTTCGAGGCGGAGCGGTTCAGCGCGTCAGTGCGAGACGGCCTTCTCCGCGCCGGCGCCGGTCAGCGACCGGACCTCCATCTCCGCCTGCTTGGCCTTGTCGGCCGAGTCCTTGCTCAGCACCGTGCCGATGTAGCCGAGCAGGAAGGACACCGGGATCGACACCAGGCCCGGGTTCTTCAGCGGGAACAGCGCGAAGTCCAGCGACGGGAACATCGAGTCCTCGCCACCGGAGACGGCGGGCGAGAAGACGATCAGCAGGATGGTGACCGCCAGACCGCCGTAGATGCTCCACAGCGCGCCGTTGGTGTTGAACCGCTTCCAGAACAGCGAGTACAGCAGCGTCGGCAGGTTCGCCGAAGCGGCGACCGCGAACGCCAGCGCCACCAGGAACGCGATGTTCTGGCCGTTGGCCGCGATGCCGCCCAGGATCGACACGATGCCGATGACCACCGCGGTGATCCGGGCGACCTTGACCTCCTGGCCCTTGTCGTCGACCTTGCCCTTCTTGATCACGTTCGCGTAGATGTCGTGCGCGAACGAGGCGGACGCGGTGATCGTCAGGCCGGCGACGACCGCGAGGATCGTCGCGAACGCGACCGCGGAGATGAAGCCCAGCAGCAGCGGGCCGCCGATCTCCAGCGCCAGCAGCGGCGCCGCCGAGTTCACTCCGCCCGGCGCCTTCTTGATCACGTCGGAGCCGACCAGCGCCCCGGCACCGTAGCCCAGGACCAGCGTGAACAGGTAGAACAGGCCGATCAGCCAGATCGCCCAGACCACCGAGCGGCGGGCTTCCTTCGCGGTGGGCACGGTGTAGAAGCGCATCAGCACGTGCGGCAGACCCGCGGTGCCGAGCACCAGCGCGATGCCCAGCGAGACGAAGTCCAGCTTGCTGATCTCGGTCTTGCCGTACTGGGCGCCCGGGTTGAGCACCTTGTCGCCTGCCACGTCGGCGGCCGCGCCGAGCAGGCCCGAGAAGTTGAAGCCGTACATGGCGAGCACCCAGATGGTCATCACGAAGGCGCCCGCGATCAGCAGCACCGCCTTGATGATCTGCACCCAGGTGGTGCCCTTCATGCCGCCGACCAGCACGTAGACGATCATCAGCGCGCCGACGACGAAGATCACCGCGGCCTGGCCGGTCTTGTTCGTGATGCCCAGCAGCAGCGCGACCAGGCCGCCGGCACCGGCCATCTGCGCGAGCAGGTAGAAGAACGTCACGGCCAGGGTGGACAGCGACGCGGCGGTGCGCACCGGACGTTCCTTCATCCGGAAGCTGAGCACGTCGCCCATCGTGTACTTGCCGGTGTTCCGCAGCAGCTCCGCGACCAGCAGCAACGCCACCAGCCAGGCCACCAGGAAGCCGATCGAGTACAGGAAGCCGTCGTAGCCGTAGACCGCGATCGCCCCGGCGATGCCGAGGAACGACGCCGCCGACAGGTAGTCACCGGCGATGGCGATGCCGTTCTGCGGGCCGGTGAACGCGCGGCCGCCGGCGTAGTAGTCGGAGGCGGTCTTGGTGTTCCGGCTGGCGCGGAACACGATGACCATGGTGACCACGACGAACAGCGCGAAGATGCCGATGTTGAGCGCGCTGTTGTTCGCGGTTTCGCCCTGGGCCAGCGGGGAAAGTGCGGCGATCACTTCTGGCCTCCTTCGGAGTCGTCCTTCTTCGCGCCGTCGTCCTTCGCGCCGTCGTCGCCGTCGTCATCGGCGGCTTCCTTCTCGGCGCTGTCGTCTGCGGACTTCTCCGGGGCGTCGTCGGTCGAGTCCTCCGCGGACTTCTCCGGGGCGTCGTCGGTCGAGTCCTCCGCGGTGTCCTCCGCGATGTCGCTCGCGGTGTCCTCCGCCTTGTCGCTCGCGCCGCCCTCGAGGGATTCGCGGATCCCCTCGGCGATCGGGTCGAGCTCCCGGTTGGCGAATCGCACGTACCAGGTGGTGATGGCGAACGTGGACACGAACTGCAGCAGGCCCAGCACGAGGCCGACGTTGATGTTGCCGACCAGCTTGATGCTCATGAAGCCGTGCGCGTAGTCGGCGAGCAGCACGTAGACCAGATACCAGGCCAGGAACAGTGCCGAGACCGGGAAGACGAAGTTGCGCAGTCTGCGTCGCAGGGTGGTGAATTCGGGGCTGCTATGGGCAGCGGCCCAGGTTTCGGCGTCGATACCGGACCCGGACCCGATTTGGTCCGTGGTGCTCACGGTGTCCTCCCACAAGAAAAGGCTCCGTCCCGGGTGCCGCCGGTACGGGAGCCTGCTGAATCAGTTCAACGCGGGAACGCTACGTAGTTCGACCACCGCTGTGAAGCCCCGTTGGGAGTACGCAAGCTAACGATCGAGTGAAGTTATCCGAGGCCAAGCGGACGCGCTGAATTTGCGTCTCACCAGATCGATTTCACCCGTTCAGCCTATTGATTTTCTATTGGTCTAAACCAACAAACACGAAAGGTGATTGCATTCGTCTCGGAATCCACCCAAAAAGTCCAAAGAACGCGACGGATGCTCACGTTCAGCGTTGGTGGCGACCCTCGGTCGGCGCCTGCTCCGCGGCCTCCGCGCTGAGCCGGCCGTCGAAGAAACCGAGCCGATCCGGCGCGTGCAGCCGCAGCATCACCCGGCCCACCCCGGCCGGCACCCGCGCCCGGGTAGCCAAGCTGACCAGTCCGGTCACCGCGAACGCGATCGGCACGGTGACCAGCGCGGGCTGCCTGACCAGCGTCGCGAGCCAGCCCGCCCCGTCCCCGACGAAGTGCGAGCACGCCACCGCGATCAGCACCAGGCAGCAGCCGACCACCATGCCGGTGGCGGCGCCCACCGCGGTGAGCCCGCGCCACCAGATCCCGAGCACCAGCACCGGGCAGAACGTGGAAGCGGCCATCGCGAACGCCAATCCCACGCTGCGCGCGATGTCGTGGTTGTCCGCGGGCAGCGCCAGGAGCGTCGGCACCAGGCAGCCCAGCGCGGCCGCCAGCCGGAAGTCGAGCGTCCGGCCGCGGAGCGCGTCGCGCGAGGACAGCACCCCGGCCACGCTCACCACCAGGCCGGAAGAGGTCGACAGGAACGCGGCGAACGCCCCGGCCGCGGTGATCGCCGCGAGCAGCCCGCCCACCCAGTTGTCCAGCATCGCCTGCGGCAGCAGCAGAACCGCCGCATCGGTCTCGCCGGTGACCAGCAAGTGCGGCACGTACAGCCGGGAAAGCATCCCGAAGATCGTCGGGAACAGGTAGAACGCGCCGAGCAACGCCAGCACGAACAGCGTGGTGCGGCGCGCGCCGGACCCGCTCGGGTTGGTGTAGAAGCGGGCGAGCACGTGCGGCAGGCCCATGGTGCCAAGGAACGTCGCGATCAGCACCGAATACGTTTCGAGCAGCCCGGAAACGCCGTCGCCGTGCGGCCGCAACCAGGTCGCGTTGTCGGCCTCGGCCGCCGCGACGACCGGGACCGCCGCGCCTGCCGGGAACCGCAGATCGGTGCCCGCCGCCATCGAGTACTCGCCGGGCTGCAGGTAGATCGAGCCGGTGCCTTCGGCCGCCCACACCGGCTCGCTGACCCGCAGCTGCACGTCGGTGTCGATGTGCACCGTCGTGTCACGCGGGAAGACCGGCGGCAGCGGCTCGTCGAGCGCCTGGTGCGGCGGCGCGTTGACGAAGACCACGAACAACGCGAACGCGGGCACCGTGATCGCGAACAGCTTCACCCAGTACTGGAAGCCCTGCACCAACGTGACGGCGCGCAGCGCGCCGGTCGCCACGGTCAGCAGCACGATCACCGCGACCGCGAAAACCCCCACCCAGTAGTGCAAGCCGACGATCGCCGCCAGCGTCATCCCGGCGGCCTGCAGCTGCGGCACCAGGTAGAGCCAGCCGATCAGCACCACCAGCGCGGTGCACAGCGTCCGCAACCGCAGCGAACCCAGCCGGGCCTCGGCGAAATCGGGCAGCGTGTACGCGCCGGAGCGACGCATCGGCGCGGCGACGAACAGCGTCAGCGCCAGGTACCCGGCCGCGAAGCCGATCGGGTACCACAGCGCGTCCACCCCGTCCTTGATCACCAGACCCGCGATGCCCAGGAACGACGCCGCCGACAGGTACTCACCGGAGATCGCCACCGCGTTGCGCTCTTCGCGCACCAGCTGCCGCGCCGCGAAGAAGTCGGAGGTGGTGCGCGCCGACCGGGAACCCCAGATCCCGATGCCCAGGGTCGCCGCGACGATCAGCACGATCCCTAGCAGGGACCAGGAATTCGAAACCATCGCACCGCGCCGCCCCTGGTGTGTCGAAATCCGTCGTCGATCATGCGGTCACTGCTCCACCATGTGGATGAAGTCCCGCTCGTGCCGCTCCGCGCTGCGGGTGCACAGGTACCCGATCAGCAGCAGGAACGGGTAGACCAGCACGCCGAGCAGCAGCCACGGCAGCCGGAAGCCGAGCAACTCGAAGTCGCCGATCGACGGGACCGCCCAGAACAGCACCGGCAGCCCGAGCAGCACGACGGCGACCACGCCGGTCAGCACCAGCGCGCTGCGCAGCTGCACCTTCACCAGGTGCCGGACCAGCACCTCGCCGACGCTGGTCTGCTCCTCCAGCTCCATGATGGTGCGCGCGACCTGCCGGGTCCGGCGGTCGGCGAGCACGACGCGCTTGCGGCGCGGGCGGGGCGTCGAATCGCCCAGCCGCGCGCGGATGTCGAAGCCGTGGTCCGGGCTCATCCCGCCGAACCGCGGTTCATTGCTGGCCCCAGCCCTGCCGCGGCGCCCGGACCAGCCGGTCCTTCAGCTCGCGGGTGTGCCGCCTGCTGACCGGCAGCTCCTTCGACGGCCCGCCGCCGAGCACCACCGAGTACCCGGACGACGACATGCGCAGCTCGGTGACCAGCGGCAGCGACACCAGGAACGACCGGTGGATGCGCAGGAAACCGGCCTCCGCCCAGCGTTCTTCCAGCTGCGCCAACGGGATCCGCACCAGGTGCGAGTCCTCGGCGGTGTGCAGCCGGGCGTAGTCGCCCTGCGCCTCGACCCAGCGCACGTCCTTGCGCGGGATCATCCGGGTGGTGCCGGCGAGTTCGACCGGGATGACCTCGTCGTCGTCGGCAGCCGGCGCCTCCAGCGCGCGGGATCCCTTGGCCGCCTGGGCCTTGTTCTTCTCGATGGTGCGCAGCGCGCGATCGACGCGCTCGGCGTTGGCCGGCTTCATGATGTAGTCCAGCGCGCCGACCTCGAACGCCTCCAGCGCGTTCTCCTCGTGCCCGGTGATGAACACCAGGGCAGGCGGATTGCGGAACGCGGTGAGCACCCTGGCCAGCTCCATCCCGCTGAGCCCGGGCATCGACACGTCCGCGAAGACCGCGTCCACAATGGACTCGTCGCCGTCACGCCTGCCGAGCAGCTCGGGATCGTCGCTGCGCAGCAGCCGCAGCGCTTCGGCGGCGTCGAACGCCGTCAACACCCGTCCGACCCGCCCGTTGTTGCCGAGCAGGTACTTCATCTCGTCCAACCCGGCCATCTCGTCATCGACGGCCAGAACGACGAGACCCGCTGGATTCTCTCGTGTACTCACTGCAACGCCATATCCTGCCGCGCCCACGGCGCACTGTCCATGATCGAGTGTCGGCCCCACCCACTGGCGCAGCCTCGTGCCACCCGAGCCGACGAGTGAGGTCAGTCACGCCTGACAACCAAACTAGTTGCTAACGGAGCGCGCTGGACACCAGGGGGTGCGCAGTGCGGAAATCCGCTCAGCGGCACGACTTTTAGCCCGATCAGCCCAAGGTATGCGGCCGAACGAGTGACGACTCCGAAACCATGATCTACGCAGTGCGATCACGCCGATTACCCAGCGTTCGCAAGGGATTCGCCGGAGTGGAGCAGCGCTTCCACCGGATCTCGTGAGCACTTCGGGCCACCGCAGCGACCCGAAGTGTTCACCGACAATTCGCCCGGATCTAGAGCCCGAAGCGGTTCCACATCGCGCGGTGCTCCAGCGCCTCCACTGCGGCGAGCACGGTGTCCGCCCCGCCGCTGCCGCCCAGCCGGACCGAGGACGACATACCGAGCCGGGCCAGCAGCGGCTTCCGCGGCTCCACCGTCAGCAGGTGCGCGTCCGGGAACTTGTCCTTCACGATGCCCCGCAGGGTGCCCAAGCCGTCGACCAGCCCGAGCTCCTCGGCCTTCACGCCGGTCCAGATCTCGCCGGAGAACAGGTCGTCGTCGGCGCCGTCGAGCTTCTCGCCGCGGCGCTTGCGCACCCAGGCGCGGAACTGCTCGTGCAGCTCGTCCTGCAGGCCGCGCAGCCACTGCACGTCCTCGTCCTTCTCCGGGCTGAACGGGTCGAGCCGCACCTTGTGCGTTCCCGCGGTGTGCACCCGGCGCTCCACGCCGAGCTTCTCCAGCAGGCCGGTGAGCCCGAAGCCCGAGCTGACCACGCCGACCGAACCGACCAGCGACGTCGAGTGCGCGTAGATCTCGTCGGCCGCGCAGGCCAGCCAGTAGCCGCCCGAGGCCGCGACGTCCTCGCAGAACGCCAGCACCGGCACCCGCTTCTCCTCGGCCAGGCCCCGGATCCGGTCCGCCACCAGCGCCGACTGGGTCGGCGATCCGCCCGGCGAGTTGATCGACAGCACCACGGCGCTGAGCCGGTCGTGCCCGAACGCGCGCGTCAGCGCGGATTCCACGTTCTGCAGCGAGATCGTCGGCCGGCTCATCGGCGATGCCGTCGGCGTGATGACGCCGTGCAGCTTCACCACGGCGACCACCGGGCCGCGCTCGGCGCGCTCGGCGAGCTTGCCCGGCAGCTTCGCGGACAGCTTCCCGGTCAACATGTCGGTGAACTTCTGCGGCGCCTTGTCGTTCATACCTCGACGTTACCGGCTGAGCTGCGGCCCGGCCGCCAACCCGACGCTCGGCTCGTCGATCGACTGCGGCGGCACCGGCCGCACGCCCGGCGCGAACTTCGGCACCCGCATGATGACCTTCATGCCCGCGCCCTTCTCCGTCTCCACGACCAGCCCGTAGTCGTTGCCGAAGGTGGCCCGCATCCGGTTGTTGATGTTGCCGAGGCCGACGTGCGCGCCGGTCAGGTGCGCGTTGGCCAGCTCCGCGTCGAGCAGCTCCGGATCCATCCCGATGCCGTCGTCGTCCACGCTGATCAGCGCCTCGGTGCCGTTGTCCTCGGCGATCACCGACACCGTGCCGCCGCCGGGCTTGGTCGCCAGGCCGTGCCGGACGGCGTTCTCCACCAGCGGTTGCAGCGCCAGGAACGGCACCACCACCGGCAGCACCTCCGGGGCGATCTTGAGCTGCACGTTCAGCCGGTCCGGGCCGAAGCGGGCGCTCTCCAGCGTGAGGTAGCGGTCGATGTTGCGGATCTCGTCGGCCAGCGTGGTGTAGAGCCCGCTGGTGCGGAACGAGTAGCGGGTGAAGTCGGCGAACTCCTGCAGCAGGTCGCGTGCGTGCTCCGGGTCGGTGCGGATCAGCGAGCCGATGGTGTTCAGCGCGTTGTAGATGAAGTGCGGCGAGATCTGCGCCCGCAACGCCCGCACCTCGGCCTTGGCCAGCCGTTCCTTGGACTCCTGCAGCTCGGCCAGTTCCAGCTGGGTCGACACGTGGTTGGCGACCTCGGCGGCCGCGCGCAGCAGCCGCTTGCGGTCGCCGCCGGCGATGACGGTCAGCGCGCCGCGGTTCTCGCCCTCGACCTCCAGCGGCACCACCACGGCGTGCCGCATCGGGCAGGGCCGGTGGTCGCAGGTCACGTCGCCGTGGTCGAGGAACTCGCGCTTGCCGGTGCGCAGGACCTGCTCGATCTTGGTCCGCAGGTCGGCGTAGTGGTAGTTCGCCTCGCCGTCCCAGCTCAGCAGCGTGCCGTCGGCGTCGACGATGCCGACGGCGACGCACGCCAGCAGCTCGCGCAGGTGCGGCGCGGTCTTGTCGGCGGATTCCTGGGTGAGCCCGGCCCGCAGGTGCGGGGCCGCACTGGTCACCCGGTGCAGCGCCGCCAGCGTGGCGTCCTCCACCGACGTGCTCACCCGGCGCGCCCGGCACAGCAGTACGAACATGCCGAGCACGGCGAGTGCGGCGAGCGTGGTCAGGACCGACCGCTCAGTCAACATCTCGGGCACAACATCAATCTTCACGCCCGCCACGCTTGGAATCAAGGCGGCTACGCTCAGTGCACCGTTTCCATCGGTAAGCGGTACCTTACTATTCCGTTCAGCGGGAACGGTGCGTCCAACCAGCGGCAACGGCCTGTGCACAACCGGCCGATCTGCCCACAGGCTGTGGACAACTACTTCAGCAGACGGGACAACCGGCGGTCCGCGAGCGGCTTGCCACCGGTCTGGCAGGTCGGGCAGTACTGCATCGACCGGTCCGCGAAGGACACCTCCCGGACCGCGTCACCGCACACCGGGCACGGCAATCCGGTGCGCGCGTGCACCCGCATCCCCGACCGCTTCTCCGCCTTCAGCCGCGCCGCGTCCTGCTTCAGCGAACGCGCCACGGCGTCCTGCAGGATCTCCTGCATGCTGCCGTGCAGCCGCTCGACCGCGGCGGCGTCGAGCTTGCCCGCCGTCGCGAACGGCGACAGCTTCGCGGCGTGCAAAATCTCGTCGGAATAGGCGTTGCCGATCCCGGCCAGCGCCGACTGGTCGGTGAGCAACGTCTTGATCCGCTCGGTGCGCCCCGCCAAGACCTCGGTCAGCCCGGCCAGGTCCAGGCCCAGCGCATCCGGACCCAGCTTCGCGATCCCCGGCACCTCCGCCGGCGACGCGACGACCCACGCCGCCAGCTTCTTCTGGGTGCCGGCCTCGGTCAGGTCGAAACCGGCGCCGCCCAGGTGCACCCGCAGCGCGATCGGCCCCCTGCCGGGCTTCGGCGGCGCCGGGGACAGGTTGTCCGACCAGCGCAGCCAGCCGGCCCGCGCCAGGTGGCAGACCAGGTGCAGCCCGCCGCAGTCGAGATCCAGGTACTTGCCATGCCGCACCGCGTCGGTGACGGCACGACCGTGCAGCTCGGTCCACGGCGGGCTCGCCGTCTTCAGCACGCTCATCGACGCGACGTCGACGCGCTCGACGGTCCGGCCCACGGCGTTGTCGCGGAGGTGCTGGGCCAACGCCTCCACCTCGGGAAGTTCCGGCACCGGTCCAGTGTGCAGACAGAACCCGCGAAAAGCAGTTCGTTCGAGAACTCATCCCGCGTGGCGGTGCGGGTGGCGGGACTACTCGACGGGCTGCAGGCTGCCGTTCATGTCCGGCTCGGCGTACAGCTCGATGTGCCGGGACACCGACGAAACCTCCTGGCGCACGTCGACGAAGCCGCGCACTACGCCCACCCAGGTCTCCGGCGGGTTCTCGTCGTGGTCACCCGGGGTGACGGCGGTGACCGTCCACGGGCGCCGCAGCACCCAGCGGACCGGGAAGAACAGCACGGCCGCGATCAGCAGCAAGATCAACCAGCTCGGCACGTACACCTCGTCCGGCGTCCACACCACGAACATCACGACCAGGAACAGGAACACCGCGCCCATCAGGATCGCCGGCGCCGAGCCCCCGTTCACGTCGTGCTCGAACTCGTCCGCCGCGATCGGGTTGGACCACTCCAGGTTCGCCTTGATGGTCCACTCACGGCCGTCGGAACCCCGCACCACCCGGTTCATCGTCGCCTCCCCGCCCACCCGGGCTGGTCGCTTCGGAACATCGTCTCGCCACTCGAATCCCGTCGGTCACCGAGCGTGAAGCAACGGTACCGCGTACGTCATGGGCCCGACGGGTGATAGTCGTCCCCGAACCAGGCCCATTGTCGATCATGAGCGGCGTCCGGCCAACCCCGAACGCGACCGATCAACCGCGGCGCGAACACCCCGCAGCCCGGCGGCCGGACACCGCGGCCGCCTCCTCGTAGGCCTCCCGCAACCCGCGCCGCGCCCGATGCGCCAGCACCGCCGTCGCATTCGGCGTCAGCCCCAGCTGATCGGCCAGGCTGGCGGGCCGATGCCCCTCCACCTCGGTCCGCCACAGGACCTCGCGCCAGCGCGCCGGCAACCGGTGGAACGCGCGGGCCAGCAACTCGCCCTCGGCTTGCACGAACTGGTGATCGCGCTGCCGCGGCGCGTGCTCGCCCAGCTCGTCGGCGTTCATCGGCTCGTCCCGGCGAGCGGCCGCCCACTCCCCCAGCACCCGGCGCACCACCGTGAACAGGTAGGTGCGGATCGCATCCCGCGGCCCGCAGCCGCCCCGAACCGCGCGCAATGTGCGCAAGAACACCTCGGCGACAACGTCGTCGACGTCGATCCCGGGCCGCGGCATGCTCAACGCGAACCGCCGCACCGCAGGCGCATACCGCCGGTACAGATCGCCGTAGGCGAGATCATCGCCCGCCCGCAACCGCGCCAGCAGCACCCGGTCATCCGGCTGCAGACCCCCGGCGACATCCTCACGCATCCCCATGAACTCCCCCCAACGAACAGCCGCGGCGAATACCGCGCGACCAGCGCGATCGCTACCGTGGACCCCCAAGGCCACGGCTGTCACCAGCACCGCACGGGAGGTCGGAGTGGATCTCGACGAAGCCCGCGAAGTGATCGGCAACCAGCACCGCGCCGTGCTCAGCACGCTCCGCGCCGACGGCACACCCCAGATGACACCGGTGCTGACCACCACGGACAGCGCCGGACACGTCACCGTCAGCACTGTCGCTGGCGCCGCCAAAGTGCGCAACCTGCGCCGCGACCCGCGCGCCTGGCTGTGCGTCCTGCCCGACCAGTTCTTCGGCCGCTGGATCCAGGTCGAAGGCACCGTCGAGATCGTCCAGCTCCCGGCCGCCCTCCCCCTCCTGGAGGAGTACTACCGCAGCATCTCCGGCGAACACCAGGACTGGGCCGCCTACCGCCGGGCCATGCAGGAGGAACACCGCGTCCTCCTGCGCATCACCCCGACCCGCGCGACCAGCTCTCCGAGCCGTTGAGGGACCCCCGGTGAACGGACTTGAAACGATGGGCTAAAGTAGTCGTCAACAGCCCAACAGGGCGCTGAATACGCGGATGTAGCGCAGCTGGTAGCGCATCACCTTGCCAAGGTGAGGGTCGCGGGTTCGAGTCCCGTCATCCGCTCGGAGCTGGGAGCCGTGTGTCGACTTCGTTCGACCTCGGCTCCTCGTCATTTCATTGGGGGGATCGAATCCCCCCAAACCCCCTACGGTGCGGTGATCCGGTTTCGCTTGCTCCTTGCGTGGGGTGGCGTTCCCGGCCTGGTCGGGGACCAGCGTCTCTTGCCTTGCTTCGCTGCGGCCGTCTCATCGCAGCCTTCGCATCAGGGGCGCCTTGGCACGGGGGCGCCGTCTTGGGGTCTCTGCAGGCTCGGGAAATCGGGCGGACAGTCCTGATCAGCAAGAAGGACTCGCCGTTCGCGCGGCGGCGCAGCACGGTGTGGAGCATTTCGTCGTTGGCTGGGACCGAGGTTCTGGGTGGCTTCGATGAAAGCGGGCCTCAGCCGTTACCGGCGACCGGCCCTAGACCGGCGTCGAGCGCATCGAGGACCGCTTCGCCGTTCGTCTTCGCCCACTCGGTCAGCACGTGGATCGGTTCGATCAGTGTCACCCCGAGCGGGGTGAGCTCGTACTCGACGCGGGGCGGCGCCTCGGCGTAGGCGTGGCGGCGGACGAGTCCGTGCGACTCGAGCCGACGCAGCGTCTGGGTGAGCACCTTGCGAGAGATGCCGCCGCCGATCAGCTCGACCAACTCGCCATGGCGTACCGGGCCTTTGCTGAGGCCGGAGAGCGCGACCACCGTCCACTTGTCGGCGATCAGTTCGACCGCCAGACGCGCCGGGCAGTCGGCGAGAAAGGAACCACCGGGACCGAACTCGCTCATGGCGCCGAAGGGTACCTGCTGGTTCCTATCGGAAGCCTAATCTCGGGTTCTCCCACCCAGAACCAGGAGAGTCATGCGAGTCATCACCCAGCAGACGTTCGGAGGTCCCGAGGTGCTCACCATCGTGGACGCACCCGAGCCCCGACCACTTCCGACCGAGGTCCTGGTCCGCATCAAAGCGATCGGGCTGAACCCGCTGGAGGCGCGTCTGCGCGCCGGCGAATTCCCGCTGCTCGGCCAGCCGCCGTTCATTCTCGGCTGGGACATCAGCGGTGTGGTCGAGGCGGCGCAGACGTGGCGGTTGCGGCCCGGCGACGAGGTGTTCGGGATGCCGCTGTTCCCGCGGGCGGCCAACGCGTACGCCGAGTTCGTGTCGGCGCCGGCGTTGCACCTGGCTCGCAAGCCGGCGTCGCTCTCGCACGTCGAGGCTTCGGCGTTGCCGGTCGTCGGGCTGACGGCGTGGCAAGGCCTCGTCGACATCGGCGGTGTGACCGAGGGCGACCGCGTCCTGGTCCACGGCGGTGGTGGTGGGGTCGGCCACGTCGCGATTCAGATCGCGAAATCGCTCGGCGCGCACGTGATCGCGACCGCCAGCGGGAGCAAGCGGGAGTTCGTCGAGGGGTTCGGCGCCGACGAGGTGATCGACTACACGGCGGTCGACTTCACGGAGGCGGTCAGCGACATCGATGTGGTGCTCGACACGCTCGGCGGCGACACCGTCGAGCGCTCGCTCGACGTGCTCCGCCCCGGAGGTCACCTGGTAACAGCGGTCGCCGAGGAGGATTCGGAGCTCGCCGCCAAGTACGAGGCGGCAGGCATGCGCTTCAGCGGCATCGCGGTCGACCCCGATCCGGTCGCCCTGCGCCGTCTCATCGAACTCGTCGAGCAGGGCAGGCTCCGGGTCCACGTGCACGAGACGTTCCCGTTCGAGCGCGTCGCCGACGCGCACCGGCTGCTTGAGGGCGGACACCTCCGGGGCAAGCTCGTCCTCACCGTCTGATCCCCAGTGCGTTTGGCCCGCAGTCGTCCGGATCGCCTGGTCGGACAGGGGCACAACCCAATCCAGATCCGCCTGATCTTCCCGGGTACTGCGGAGATTTGGGGCTTCTTTCAGGTTTCGAGGCGGAATCCTATTTTCAGGGTTACCTGGTAGTGGGCCAGTTCGTTGTTCTCCACGTGGCCTCTCACGTTCGTCACCTCGAACCAGTCCACGTTTCTCAGCGTTTGTGATGCTCTTTTCACCGCTTTTCTTATTGCGTCGTCCACTCCCTCTTCCGAGGAGCCCACTACTTCGGTTACTCGGTACACGTGGTCTGTCATGGGTCGATGGTTGGGGTCGTCGCTGTCGTTCGCAAGCCGATGTTGTCCTGGGTCGGTCGGCCTCCGGCCGTGTCGGTGGTGACGTGCTGGTTCGCCGGCCTTCGGCCGTGGGGTGGGTTTCCCGGTCTTCTCCCCGGGGTTTGTTCTGGGTTTTGGTTGTCCGGGTTGGGTTTTCGGGTTTTTCGTTCGGCAAGCAGCTGAATGGACCTTTTTGGGGTGGAGGGTGGGGGTCATCATGGGTTCGTCGGTTTTGGTGGGAGGAAGGTCGTTGCGATGGCGGAGGAACCACCTGCGCCTTTCACCCCTGCTGGCGAGGAGGCCGCCGCTCGGGCGGTGCTCAGCTCGCCCACCTGGGCTTTCGTCTTCGGGGCCGCCGGGGCTGAAGAGACCTCGAAGGTCGCCAACCGGCGGGCTTGGGACAGCGTCTTCCTCGAACACCGGTTGCCCTCCGACGTTTCTCGTCGGTCCAGCGGTTCGGCCGTGTTCGGGGTTGCTTCGGAGGCTCCGATCGCCGTTGCTCCGATGGGGATTCCCGCTCAGGTTTGGCCGCACGGGGATCTGGAGATCGCCGCCGCTTGCGCCGAGGCCGGGATTCCCGTCGCCGTGTCGACCATGGCTTCCGCCCGGATCGAGGACATCGCCAAGTCCGGGGCCCGCTGCGCTTTTCAGCTCTACTGGTTGCGAGACGCCGTCCTGCGGCGGCAGTTGGTCGCGCGCGCCGAGGACGCCGGGTGCGTTGCGCTGCTGATCACCGTGGACGCGCCTGTTCGGCGGGGCTCAGAGCGGGAGCGGCTCGCCGGCTACCGGCCCGGGGTCGACGTCGAAACCGTCATGGCCGGTAGCGCCGAGATCGATCCCTCGCTGAGCTGGCCGGACATCGAAGAGCTCATCGCTTCGACGCGGTTGCCCGTGTACGTCAAGGGAATCCTGTCGCCCGAGGGCGCTCAGCGGGCCCAGGCCGCCGGCGCGGCCGGGGTGGTGGTGTCCAACCACGGCGGGCGGCAGCTGGAGTGCGCGCTGCCGACCGCGTTGGCCCTGCCGCGCGTGAACCGCGCGCTGCACGCGACCGACCGCGGCTTCGACGTGGTCGTCGACAGCGGCATCACGACCGGCGCCGATGTGGTCCGGGCGCTGGCACTGGGCGCGTCGTCGGTGCTGATCGGGCGCCAGGTGCTCTACGGCCTGGCCCGCGGCGGAATGCAAGGAGTCCTGAGCGTCCTGCGCCGGATAACGGCGGAGTTCTCCCAATCCTTGATGATGACGGGCTGCGCGACCCCGGCCGAGGCCGCCAACCTCCACCCGCACGTCCTCGACGCCTGATCCGAGTTCGTGACGGCGTTCCGGACCTGCGCGGGTTCTCGCTGGTCCGGAACTCGTCGGCCCCGATCAGCTCTCGGTCGGGACGTTGAGGCCGACCGGGCAGGAGACTCCCGTGCCTCCCAGGCCGCAGTAGCCGTTGGGGTTCTTCGCGTCGCTCAGGTACTGCTGGTGGTAGGTCTCCGCGTAGTAGAAGTCCTTGAGCGGGGCGATTTCCGTGGTGATCTCGCCGAGGCCCGCCGCCGTCAGGGCCGCCTGGAACGCCGCCGCGCTGGCTTCTGCTTCCGCCTTCTGGGCCTCGTCCGCGTAGTAGATCGCCGAGCGGTACTGGGTGCCGATGTCGTTGCCCTGGCGCATGCCCTGCGTCGGGTCGTGGTTCTCCCAGAAGACCTTCAGGACCTGCTGGTAGCTGATGGCCGCCGGGTCGAACACCACCAGGACCGCCTCGGTGTGGCCGGTCAGTCCCGAGCACACCTCTTCGTACGTCGGGTTGGGCGTGAAGCCGCCGGCGTAGCCGACCGCCGTCGACCACACGCCGTCGGTGCGCCAGAAGGCTCGCTCCGCGCCCCAGAAGCAGCCCATGCCGACCACCGCGGTGGCGTAGCCCTCCGGGAACGGCGGCACGATCCGGCGGTCCGGGAACACCGCGTGCTCCGCCGCCACCGGGAGCGGGGTGGACCGGCCCGGCAGGGCCTCGGCCGGGTCGATCAGCCTGGTCTTGTCACCGAAAAGCGCCATGCCTCCGAGGGTACGCGGTGCTCACTGACCGTCCTGCCGCTTGGGATACGGCCGGACCGGCCGGGTTTCCTCCGCCGGGGCTGGCGGCGGCTCGGGGCGGGCATGGCGGCCGCCGGCGCGGCGGACCGGCGGCCGGGCCGGTGGCGGCCCGGAGTCCAGATCCCCGGACAACCGCTTGGCCAGCACCGATTCGTCCGGCGGCGGCGCGGGCAGGCGGGCCGGCCGTTGCTCCGCCGAGCGACGGGTGCGCGCGGGCGGCAGCGGGGCGCCGTTCATCGGCAGGCCGTTGAGCCGGGCGCGTGGCGGGCCGTCCGGTCGGGGTGCGGATGCGCCGTCCGGTCGGGGTTGGCCGTCCGGTCTGGGCGCGCCGTCGATCCGCGTGCCGCTCGGCGGAGTGCCGGGGCGCGGCCTGTCGACGCCGTTCGGAGCGCCTCCCGGGCGCTGGGCGTCGCTCGGCGGTCCGGCTGGGCGCGGGGTGCCGCTGCCCGGACGTGCGGCATCGCCCGGGGATCCGACGGGGCGCGGAGTGCCGCCGGGCGGGGTGCTCGGCCGCGAGGCGCCGCTCGCGGGCCGGCCTCCCGGGCGGCCGGGGCGGGCGCGGGGCGGCTCCGGGCCGGGCACCGGTGGGCGCGGCAGCGGGCGGCGCTTCGTCGTCGCCTCGTGCGCGGGCGTGACCGCCTCCGGCTCCTCCGGTTCCAGGTCGTCCAGGTCGTCGAGGTCTTCCGGGTCCTCCTCGACCTCGTCGAGGTCTTCGAGATCGTCCTCGACCGGCTCGGGTTCCTCCTTCTTCGGCGCCGGGGTGAAGTAGTGGCGCAGCTTCAGCGTCGGCTCTTCGACGAACTTCCAGGACAGCGTGCCGATGAAGTAGGCCAGCGGGGCGGCGCAGATCAGCATCAGCCACTGGTTGTGGATCCCGGCCATCGCCAGCAGCTGCTGGATCGGGAATCCCCACACGTACACGCCGTAGCTGCCGTTGACCCACACCCCCGGCACCGTCAGCCGCGACGGCCAGAAGTGCCCGGCCACGACCACCGCGTAGCTGACCGCGAAGGTCATCCAGAACGAGCCGGTGATGCTGTTGGGCATCAGCACCAGCACCGCCAGCCCGGCACCGGCCGCCAACGGCGACAGCGGGATCCGGTACAGGTTGAGCAGCACGCCGAAGGCGAACGCGACCAGGAACGCCACCAGCGACTCGACCGGCACGCTGAAGAACGAGCCCGCCGACTCCGAACCCGGCAGCTGCTCCAGGTGCCGGTCCCACGCGACCAGCCCGATCAGCGCCACCGCCATCACCCAGCGGTAGCGGTGCTTCGCGGCGCCGACCAGCAGCAGCGCGTAGAGGCCCGCGTAGGCGATCAGCTCCATCGGCAGCGTCCACAGCGACCCGTTGACCGCGTTCGGCCACGGGTTGTCCACGAACACGCCCGGCAGCTCGTGCTTCAGCGTGAGCAGGCCTGCGTTGTTGACGACGTAACCCCAGGTGCCGTTGGCCGCGAAGTACTCGCCGACGGACAGGGTCGTGATCATCGGGCCGACGATCAGCGCCATGGCGAACGAGACCGTGAGCATGGGCGGCCACAGGCGCAGGACCCGCTTCGCGGCGAACCTGCCCGGATGGGGGTCCCGGACCCAACTCTCCGTGATCTGGAACCCGCTCATCGCGAAGAAGCCCATGAGGACGCCCTCGTCGGGCTGCAACGGCCAGTCCGACGGGAAGAGGTCGCCCGTTCCGGCCAGCGGTGAACTGTGCCCGTAGATCACCACGAGCGCGCCGATCATGCGGATCCAGGCGAACCCGTGGTGCGGCTCGGCGAACCACTCGGGGCGAGCGTGGACGACCCGCGCGTCATCCACCCAGATCACCCCATCAAGTCATGTCCCCGGCCGCCGAAGTCAACGCTGCGTAGCCTAGCCCGCGACCTGAGGGTTGTGGACCCATTACCTCTTCGCGACCCGGTCGGGCCAGACCACGCCTCGGATCGTTATCCGGCCGGTGCCCCGCGTTCCCCCTTGCGGGTGCCAGAATGGCGGTCGATCGCAATGGGGGCGTTCGAGCGAATTCTGGGAAAGGGCGCATCGGTGACCTGGCAAGACGAGCTGCAAAATCTCGACGCCGAACTCGCGGCGGGGCGGATCTCCGCCGAGGAGTACCGCCAGCGGCGCGACGCCGTGCTAGGTCGGGCCCAGAACGGGCAGGGCGGACCCTCGTCAGGCGGATTCCCGCAGCAGGACCCGTCCTCCGGCGGATTCCCCCAGCAGCAGCCGCAGGCCGGACCGCAGTCCGGGGGCTTCCCCCAGCAGACGGGACCGTCCTCCGGCGGATTCCCCCAGCAGGACCCGCAGGCCGGACCGCAGTCCGGCGGATTCCCCCAGCAGGCGGGGCCGTCCTCGGGTGGGTTCCCGCAGCAGCCGCAACAGCAGCAGTCCAGCCCGTTCCCCCCGGCGTTCAGCTGGGGAGACGCCGCCCAGTCCGCTTCTCAGCAGCAGCAACAGCCGCCGCAGCAGCAGGGCGGGGCGCCGAGTGAGGCCACGCAGGTCGTGCCCAACCCGCTCGCGCAGCAGCAGGCCCAGCAACAGCAGGCTCAGCAGCAGGCGCAGCCGCAGCAGCCTCAGCAGCAGGCGCCGCCGCAGTCTGACTCCGAGAGCACCCAGGTGGTCAGCCTCAGCCAGCAGCCGCAGTGGGGTCCGCCGCAGCCGCAGTGGGGCCCGCAGCAGGGCTGGGGTCCCGTCGAGAGCACCGGTACGCCGTGGGGCGACGACCTGCCGGGGACGCCGGAGCACGGCGACGCGTCGTGGATGCGGCAGGGCCCCGAGGTGTTCGAGACGGCGAGCAAGCCCGGCAAGGGCAAGCTGATCGCCGGGCTGTCCATCGGCGGTGTGCTGCTGGTCGGCCTGGTCGTCGCCGGGATCTTCTACTTCACCTCCGGCGGCGGGACCACGCCGACCGAGACGACCGCCGCTCCGCCGCCACCGCCCCCGGTGCAGACCCAGGAGCTGCCCGCGCCGCCGCCGGCGCACCCGAATCCCCCGGCCAGCCCGCAGGAGGTGCTGGTCGCCGCGCCCGGCCCGGCGCACCCGTGGTCCGGGCCGCTCGACCTGCCGAGCCTGCAGGGCGCCAAGGCCGGTCTGCTGCAGCCGAAGGCGGTGCTCGACTCCGCGATCCAGCGCGGGCTGATCGACGGCTGGTTCAACGGCGCCGAGGGCACCCCGAGGACGACGATGCTCGCGCTGCAGCTGCCCGACGCGAACGCCGCCGAGCAGGTGGTGGACCAGTACCTGAGCGCCCAGCAGGGTCTGTCCGAAGTGGACGACCTGTCGTACCAGGGCGTCAAGGTGGTGAACGCCGGCGGCGTCTACCGCACCGCCTACGTCGCGCACAACTGGGCGATCATCATCGACGTCACCGGCCCGTCGGACCAGAAGTCGGCGGTCCAGCAGTCCTTCAAGTCGACCCTCGACCAGCAGGTCAACCACCTGCCCCCGACGGTCCGCGACTGACCTTTCACTGTTTCAGGCTCGTTTTGCGGAGCGGTGCGGGTGGCGGAACCTCAGAGGCCTTTCTCGCTGTGGGGTCCCCGATTTATGTATGACCAATACGCGGCATCGGGGCTGTCCTCGCGAGAAAGACCTCTGAGAACCCGCGGCGGTGCAAGTTGCGTACGTGGGCTAAGCGGCTGCGCCGCTTCAAAACAAAAGCCCGCTCTCCCGCACCCAACCACATCGAAACTGCGGACCGTCGGCGTGTCGCACCTCGACACGCCGACACCTGTGGACAACTCCCGCAATTTCAATGGAAATCGAACCTCTGATTTCCATTGAAATTGCGGGGGTTCGGTGTGTCTGGGCCCGGCACACCGGGGTGTGCCGGGTCCAGCCCCGTCGGGTCAGGCCTCGTAGTCGGTGGTGTCGAGGAGGCCTTCGAGGGCCGCGCGGGAGACGTCCGGGCCGAACTGGGCCGCGATGCCCTTCTTGCCCGCCTCCGACATCCGCCGCCAGGCGTCGTCGTCGGTGAGCAGCCGGACCGCCGCCTCCGCGAGCCCCGCCGCGTCGTCGGCGACCAGCACGTCCTCGCCGTTCGTCAGGTGCATGCCCTCGGTCGCCACCGACGTGCCGACCACCGGCACCCCGAGGCTGAGGCTCTCGCCGACCTTGCCCTTGACGCCGGCGCCGAACCGCAGCGGCGCGAGGGTCACGCGGCTCGCCGCGTACTGCGGCTCCAGCTCCGCGACCCAGCCGTGCACCTGCACGCCGCGCCCGGCCAGCTCGCGGACCTCGTCGGTCGGGTTGCTGCCGACGACGTGCAGCACCGCGTCCGGGCACTTCTCCCGCACCAGCGGCATGATCTCGGACGCCGCCCAGCGCACCGCGTCGATGTTCGGCGGGTGGTCGAAGCTGCCGACGAACAGCAGGTCCTTGCGCCCCTCCGGCTTCGCCTGGCTCCAGTCGACCTCGTGCACGTTGGACAGCACCCGAACGTCGGCGTCCGGCACCAGCTCGCGCAGCAGCACCTGCTCCGCCTCGGACACCACCAGCGTGACGTCGCAGGAGCGGGTCAGCCCGAGCTCCATCTGCCGCGACGCGAAGGCCTTGCGCCGCAACGCTTCCGCCCGCGCCGCATCGCCCTGCTGCTCGGCGACCTCGGCCTGCCGTTCCAACCGGAGGAAGTGCACATCGACGGTGTCGTAGGCGATCACGGCCTGCGGCGCGCAGGTGCGCAGCTCTTCGACGAGGCTCCACGCGACCTGCGGGCGGGACAGCAGGGCCAGCGAGATCTCCGAGCCCGCCTCGTGCAGGAACGCCTGCTGCAGCTCGGGTTCCGGCAGCACCGTGACGCCGAGCTGCTGCAGCTGCGTGGTGTAGGGCTCCAGGCGCGCGTGGTTGCCGGGGAAGAACACCACCCGGCAGCCGAGCTGGACGAACTGCTCCAGCACCCGGCGGATCCGCACCGAGCCGGAGTCGAAGTCCGGGCGCGGCACCTGGTGGTCCTTGACCAGCACGATCGGCCCGTGGTGGCCGCGGGTGCCGCGCTGCCGGGCGAGCCAGAGGTTGCGCGGCGAGGCTTCCGGCAGGTGTTCGGCGGCGAGCGTGTCGGCCCACTTCTCCACGAACACCTTGCGGTTGAGCTCCTGGTGCTTCTTCACGCCGGTGCTGAGGTCGGTGCCGTTGGACACGCCCTCGTGGTGCACGACGACGGCCTTCGGCTGCACCACGGTGCGGTAGCCGGCCGCGCGCACCGCGAACGCCAGGTCGGTGTCCTCGTAGTAGGCGGGCGCGTACCGGGTGTCGAAGCCGCCGACCTGCCGGAACACGTCGGTGCGGACCAGGATCGCCGCGCCGGAGCAGTAGTCGACGTCGCGCACGACGTCGAACTCGGCGCCGCCGTTGGTGGTGTTGCGGCCGTAGTTCCAGCCGTTGCCGTCGGCCCACACGATGCCGCCGCACTCCTGCAGCCGGCCGTCCGGGTAGACCAGCTTGGCGCCGACCAGCCCGATGCGTTCGTCGCCGCGGATGGTGTCCATCAGGATGTCCAGCCAGGACTCCGTGACCTCGGCGTCGTTGTTCAGGAAGAACAGGTACTCGCCGCGCGCGTGCTCGGCGCCGAGGTTGCAGGCGCCGATGAATCCGAGGTTCCGCTCGGCGCGCACCAGCCGGACACCCTCGCAGGCGGCGAGCTTCTCGGCGCTGTCGTCCGGCGAAGCGTCGTCGACGACGATCACCTCGAACGGCACGGACACCAGGTGCCCGCCGAGGAACCGCAGGCACTGCCGGGTGTAGGGCCACTTGCCGTGCACCGGCACGATCACGCTGACCAGCGGTTTGTCGCTGTGCGGCACCGGTAGCGGCCCGGTCTCGACGACGTCGTCGGACTGCGGCACGCCAGGCTTGCGCCCGAGCGCGATCTCGTACGCATCGCGCCGCGCGGTGCCGCGCGGCGCTACGCGCTCGATGACCTTCCGGTACTTCGTCACCGCGCGCTGCACCAGCGCGGAGTTCTGCGCCGCGAGCTCCGCGTTCGCGGCACCGAGCTCCGCCGCTTGCCGCTCGGCGTCCGCTGCGCGTCCTTCGAGCCGCGCGACGGTGTCGCGCAGCCACTCGATGCGCGCCGCGTCGCGCTCCGCGCTCTGCTGGCTCTCCTGCAGCTCGCCGCCGATGCGATCCAGCTCGGCTCGCAGCTGCGCCTGCTCGCGGACGCCCTGGTCGGCGCGCCGCTCTTCCTTCTTGCGCAGCTCTTCGAGCCGCGTAATGGAGTTCTTGAGCTCTTCGGCCTCAGCGCGGTTGCGCTGGTAGAGCTCGTTGAGCTTGGCGACGTCCGCGACCGCCACGTCGCGTTGTTCGATGATCGGCGCGACGTCGCCGCCGCGGCGGATCAGGGTGAGGTCGGCGTCGGTCAGCAGCGCCGCGGCGGGCAGTTTCGGCAGGTGCTTGTCGGAGGCGATGCCGAGCAGGTAGGTGTGCGGCACGCCCTGCCGGACCGACCACTCGCCGTCGCGGCCCTGGATGGTCTGCAGCCGGACGCCCTCGATCGCGGTGTCCGGGTCGCCGTGGTCGGCGGGGGTGAGCAGCGATCCGACGGTGACGTTCTGCTTCAGCACCGCCACGTGCCGGAACGCGTCCTCCAGCAGCTTCTCGTACTGGTCCGCAGTGAGTTCCTTGACGTGGTACGGGTTTTCGTTGCCGTGCTCGTGCGAGTAGACCGCCGTGTCCGGGGTGCTGCTCAGGAACAGTCCACCTTGGACGAGCCGGGACCTGACCAGGGCCAGCACCGCGTCGTGGTCTTCGACGTGCTCGATCGCCTCGAAGCAGACGATCACGTCGAAGGGCTTGGCGTCGGCGAGCAGCTCGGGGTCGGTGATCGAGCCGACCTCGAAGCCGACGTCGCGGCCGCCGTAGTTGTGCCGGGCGTGCTCGACCGTCGCCGGGTCGACGTCCACGCCGACCACCTCGGCGCCTTCGGCGGCCAGCAGCGCCGCGCCGTAGCCCTCGCCGCAGGCGAGGTCGAGCACCCGCTTGCCGCGCACGAAGCGGGCCGCGAGGGCGTAGCGGTGGTAGTGCTCGTAGATGACTTGGACGTCATCGGTCCACGGCACGCAGCGCTCGCCGGTCCAGTCGATCAGCCGCTTGTCCATCCGGTCCCTTACGACGTGATTGAGTCCCACAGCAGGCTAGCGCCCCGATCGGGTAACTCGTCGCCGGTTCGGTCATCGCGGCGCATCCGGCAGTTTCAATGAGGTTTTCCAACCTCGTTCTGCGTGGCGGTGCGGGTAGCGGAACCTCAGAGGCTCCCTGGACTGTGGGGGCCCCTCCTGATGTATGCCCAAATACACGGCAGAGGGGCCGTCCTCGCCGAGGGAACCCCGGAGGGGTGGGCACCGTGAACCCGCGGCGGTGCAGGTGTCGTAGGTGGGCTATGCGCCTGCGGCGCATGCGACACCCCATCGACATGCAGCTTTACGACCCGCAGCTGCGGGCCGACCAGGATGAAAAACGCTCATTGAAACTGCGGGCCGGGAGATGAAAAACCTCTCATCTTGTTTTCATGTCCGGCTCCCGGCGGGCGGCGAGAGTGGTGCCATGAGGTCGGTTCCCAAGGCGGTTCTGCTGATCGCGGCGTTAGCGCTGCCGATCGCCGCCGTGCTGGTGAGCTTCGCGCTCACCGACGGGCCGCGCACCCCGCAGGTGCCGGCCACCGTGCAGGTCGGCAGCTCACCGGGCCCCGAACCCAGTCGGCCGGCGCCACCGGCCTCGACGGCCATGCCCACCGAGCTCCCGCCGCCGGCCCCCGACGACGATGACGACGATGACGACCACGACGACTGAGCCCACCTCGACCAGGTCGTTCGCCAAGCTCCCCGGCCGCCGCGGCACCCGCATCCCGGCGCGCGCGCAGATCATGGGCTGGCTGCTGCTGGTGCTGGTCGTGGTGCTGCTGGCGGTGATCCTGATCGTCCGCTCGTTCCTGCACAACGACGTGAACGACCAGGTGACCGCGTCGATGGAGCAGGAGGCGCACGAGTTCGTCACGTTCGCCGAGCGGGGCCGCGACCCCGCCACCGGGCAGCTGTTCACCGCGCCGGAGCAGCTGTTCAACTCCTACCTGTCGCGCCAGTACCCGGACCGCGACGAGGCCCTGATCGGGGTGTGGGAGACGCCGACCGGCCTGCGGCCGCTGTCCCAGGAGCAGGACGACGAGATCGACCGGTTCGCCAAGGACCAGGCGCTGCTGCACCAGATCGTGGCCGCCCCGAACAACTACGGCTGGCTCGACACGCCCGCCGGGCGGATGCAGTGGCTCAAGGTGCGGACCGAGTCCGAGCAGGGCGGCCGGGCCTGGTTCGTGGTCGAGCGCTACACCGCGTCTGCGATGGCCGACGCCGACCGGACCGTGCAGGTGCTGCTGCTGGTCAGCGGCCTCGGCGTGATGATCGCGGCGCTGTCGTCGTGGGTGGTGGCCGGGCTGATCCTGGCGCCGGTGCGGGCCGTGCGGCAGGCCGCGGCCGAGATCAGCGAGCACGACCTGACCAGGCGCATCCCGGTCGAAGGCCGGGACGACATCGCCGCGCTGGCCGACCAGTTCAACGCGATGCTCGACCGGCTGGAGGACGCCTTCCGCATCCAGCGCCAGTTCGTCGACGACGCCGGGCACGAGCTGCGGACGCCAATCACGATCGTGCGCGGCAACCTGGAGCTGCTCGGCGACGACCCGGCGGAGCGGGAAGAAGTGGTGCGGCTGTGCACCGACGAGCTGGACCGGATGACCCGCATCGTCAACGACCTGCTGATGCTGGCCAAGGCCGACCGGCCCGACTTCGTCACCGCGGCGCCGGTCTCGCTGGCCGAGCTGACCAGCGACATCGAGGCGAAGGTGCGGTCGCTGGCGGACCGCCGCTGGGTGCTCGACGACATCGGCGAGGGCGAGGTGCTGGTCGACGAGCAGCGGATCACCCAGGCGATGGTGCAGCTGGCGCAGAACGCCGTGCAGCACACCGAGCCGGGTTCGGAGATCCGCATCGGTTCCTCCCTCGCCGACGGCGCGGTGCGGCTGTGGGTGACCGACCACGGCCCGGGCATCGATCCGGCCGAGGTGTCGAAGATCTTCGACCGCTTCACCCACGGCAGCAGCCACGGCAAGGGCGGCGCCGGGCTCGGGCTGGCGATCGTCAAGGCCATCGCGGACGCGCACCACGGGCGGGTGCGGGTCGTGTCGCGGCCCGGCGAAGGCGCCACCTTCGCCCTGGAACTGCCCGCCGCCCCACCCCACAACGCGACCGAGGAGACCACTGCATGAGCAAGATCCTGATCGCCGAGGACGAGGCGCGGATCGCGGCGTTCATCGAGAAGGGACTGCGGGCCAACGGCTTCACCACCACAGTCGTCGGCGACGGCGACACCGCCCAGGACTACCTGCTGACCGGCGACTTCGACCTGGTGGTGCTCGATCTGGGGCTGCCCGGCAAGGACGGCTTCTCGGTGCTGCGGGCGGTGCGGGCCCAGCACGTGACCGTGCCGGTGATCATCCTGACCGCGCGGGACGGCGTGCACGACACGGTCGCCGGGCTGGAGGGCGGCGCGGACGACTACATGACCAAGCCGTTCCGGTTCGAGGAGCTGCTGGCGCGGGTGCGGTTGCGGCTGCGGCCGGTCGACCGGGTCCCGGAGATCACGGTGCTGCGCGACGGCGAGCTCTCGCTGGACCTGCGCACGCGGCGCGCGCAGGTGCCGGAGGGCACGGTCGACCTGACGGCACGCGAGTTCGCGATGCTGGAGCTGTTCCTGCGGCACTCCGGGCAGGTGCTCTCCCGCGAGCAGATCCTGTCGCACGTGTGGGGCTACGACTTCGACCCGGGTTCCAACGTCGTGGACGTCTACGTGCGGGCGCTGCGCCGCAAGATCGGCACCGAACGGATCAGCACCGTCCGCGGCATGGGCTACCGGCTGGGCGCCTGAGAACTTGTTCCCAGGCTCGTTTTGCGTAGCGGTGCGGGTCGGAATCTCAGAGGCCTTCTCGCTGTGGGATCCCCGAGTCAATTCACCACGTCGGGGCTGTCCTCGCGAGAAAACCCCTGAGAACCCGCGGCGGTGCGAGCTGCGAGGGCGGGCCAAGCGGCTGCGCTGCTTGGCCCGCCCTACCGCACTCCGAGGATCCGCAGTCGCCCTCGGCGACCAGGCCCCGGCCCAGCGGCTCAGGTCATGGGGCGTAGCGGAGGATCGCCGCGGTCGCGCCGCCTCCCGGGATGTCCTCGCTGCGCACCGCCATGACCCGGCCGCCGGTGAGCCAGACGCGGCGGGCTATCTCGTCCACCACGCCGTAGGACACCGCGTCGTCGGCCTGCTCGAACGTCACCGCACCCGCCTCGTCGATGAAGCCCGGGACCACGTTGTCGATGTCCACGAACACCGTGCCGACCGCGCCCATCGTCGCGTGCCGGGCCACGTCCGCGATGTCCGTGACCGCCCGGCCCTGGCCGGTGCGCTGCTCGAACAGCTCGCGCAGCTCGCGCAGCCGGTCGGCGTGCAGGTCGTCGAGGACCTCGCGCGTCGCCGACGCCAGCTCGCGGTCGCTGCTCTCCTCCGGGTTTCCGGTCAGGCCGACCGAGGCGAGCTCCGAGGCGGTGCTGACCGACCGGAAGATGCTCGCCAGCGGCTCGGTCGCCGCCAGGACCAGCGGCACGTCGCCGCGCAGCACCGGCCGCAGCGCCCGGTCGACCTGGCGGGAGAACTGGCCCATCCGGACCTTCGTGCCCTCGCCGCCCTGGAACCGGCGGCGCGGCAGGCGGTCGGTGACCGACTCCTTGCCCACCGAACTCGCCAGGTCCGCGGGCATCCCCGGCACGTCGACGACGACCGGGTCCATCTCGGGCACGACCTCCAGCAGCCGCACCGAGTTCTGCGCGAGCGCCAGCAGCAGCGCGGTCTGCGGGAAGGTGATCGAGCGCAGCAGCGGCTTGAGGTGGAACCGGTCGGACACCTCGACCACCGCATTCAGCCGGTTGGGCAGCCGGAAGGTGGTCAGCGAGGTCGGCGTGGCGAACAGCGCGAGGCTGCGGGCCTGGAAGCGCCAGAACTCCTCGTCCTCGGCCAGGTCGGCCAGCTGGCCGCTGATGCCGGCCACGTCCTCCTTGGCGGCGCCCGCCCGGCGGAGCTGGTCGGTCGCCTGCCCGGCGAGGTTCTTCAGCTCGATGCGCTCGGCGTCGCCACCGGAGGCCGGGCTGGTCGGCAGGTACAGCGAGACGCTGATCGGTTCGCGCGCGGTCAGCAGCGCATCGACCTGCGCCCGCGTCGGGATGTCGGTGTGCAAGATCGCCATCGGTGCCCTCCCCAGGCGGAACGTCCGGCACCGGCGACGCTACCGAGGTCCCGGCGAACCGGCAGGGCGACGGAGCTCACCCCGCTTCGCCCGTTCCGAGGGGCCCCTACCTGCGGTTAAGGTGGTCGGCGTGAACTCGCACTGGCACCGCGTTCTGCCGCCCCCGTCCCGCTGACGGGCGGCGAACCTCCAACACCCCGAAGGCGCAGTTTCAATTGAAACTGCCAGGTCCGGGTCCTCCCACGCAGTTTCAATTGAAACTGCACGCACCCACCGGGGTTGACGCGCGCCCGTTCGACGAGTCCTGACGGTTCGCGAACGGAAGAGTTCACCTTGACTGATCAACTGCTCATCGCACCCGCTCCTGCCCGCAGCTTCGCCGCCGGCCCGCTGCCGGTGCTGCTCGCGGCGTTCCTGTGGGGCACCACGGGAACGGCCGCCAGCTTCGCCCCGGCCGCCGCGAGCCCGTTGTCGATCGGCGCCGCCACCATGGGCGTCGGCGGCGTGCTGCTGCTCGTGATCGCCGGGCGCTCCGCGTTCGACGTGCTGCGGTCCGGCCGGACCGGGCTGCTGCTCGTGGGCGCCCTGGCCGTGGCGGTCTACCCGCTGGCGTTCTACTCGTCGATGGCGCTCGCCGGGGTCGCCATCGGCACCGTCATCACGCTCGGCTCGGCGCCCGTGTTCGCCGCGATCCTGGAACGCGTCGTCGACGGCGTCCGGCTGGATCGCCGGTGGGCGGTGGCCGCCGCGGTTTCGGTGCTCGGCCTGCTGCTGATCACCGTCGGCGGCGAGAGCGGCGTCGGCGCGGAGGTCATCGTGGGTGCCCTGCTCGGCCTGCTCGGCGGCGCCGCGTACGTCGCTTACTCGTGGGCGGCCGCGCGGATGATGCGCGGTGGCCACGGCTCGCGCGCGGTGATGGGCGCGATGTTCGGTGCGGGCGCCGTCGTGCTGCTGCCGGTGCTGGCGTTCACCGGCGGTCCGCTGCTGAGCTCCCCGTCCGGACTGCTGGTTGCGGGCTACCTCGCGGTGATCCCGATGGGCCTGGCGTACCTGCTGTTCGGGGCCGGGCTGCGCAGCACATCGGCCAGCGTCGCGACGACGCTGAGCCTGCTGGAGCCGGTGGTGGCCGCGCTGTTGAGCGTGCTCGTCGTCGGGGAACGGCTGGGCATCGCGGCGTGGTTCGGCGTCGCGCTGATCGGCGTCGGGTTGGTGCTGGTCAGCACGCGCCGCTGAGAACCTGTGCACAGCTGTGGATAACTTTCTCCACAGCTGTGCACAAACCGATCGCTCAACCAGGTGTTTTCGCAGCTGAGCGACCTGTTGACAAAGTTGTCCACAGGGTTGTGGACAACTGCGCGGCAAAGATGAAGTGCTCCTCATGGGCGGTTCACGCGCGGTTCAGCCGCAGGACAGATCGTTTGTGGCGTGAACAGCCACGAGGACACCACGCAGCTGGTGCGCACCGAGTTCGCCACGAGCCCGGTGCGCACCGCCCGCGTGGCGTCCGACCCGAGCGCCGGGCGCGGCTGGGCCATCGGGATCACCCTCGGCGCGCTAGGCCTGCTCGGGCTGATGGCGGTGCTGACCGCGCCGGAGGACGCCGGGGCCGACCAGCTCGGCAGGTCCGGGCTGATCACCATCCTGGTGTTCGCCGCCGCCGTCGCCGGCTGGATGAGCAACCGGCTCGACGACACCTTCGTCGCGCTGTCCGCGGCGGCCGTGCTGGTGGTGCTGGGCGCGCTGGACGCCGACGAGCTGTTCGAGTCGCTCGGCGCGGACCAGATCTGGCTGCTGGTGGCGGCGTTCGTGCTGGCCGCCGGGATCAACCGGACCGGCCTGCCCGCCAGGCTGGCGATCGCGCTGGTCGGCCGCGCCCGATCGGCGCGCGGCCTGGTGCACCTGATCACCGCGGGCCTGGTGATCACCGCGCTGCTGGTGCCGAGCACGAGCGGGCGCGCGGCGCTGGTGCTGCCCATCTTCCTCGCGCTGGCGGGCGCGTTCGCGCACCGGCCGCGCCTGGTCCGGGCCCTCGCCGCGCTGTTCCCGACCGTCGTGCTGCTGTCGGCGATCGCGACGCTGGTCGGCGCCGGGGCGCATCTGATCACCAGCCAGGTCCTGGACAGCACGATCGGCACGGGCATCGGCTTCGGCCAGTGGCTGCTGTGGGGACTGCCGTTCGCCGTGGTCAGCTCGCACCTAGCCGCTGAGCTGGTGCTGCTGCTGTTCACCGGCCGCGCGGAACGCCGGGCGCGGCTGCGGGTCGACGCCGTCGCGCTGCGCGAGCAGCTCGACGTGCCGCCGCAGATGCGGCGCACCGAGATCCGCGCCATCGGCCTGCTCGGCACCGTCGTGCTGCTCTGGAGCACCGAGCCGCTGCACGGCCTGTCGCCCGCGCTGATCGCGCTGGCTGGGGCGCTGCTGATCGCCTCGCCGCGGTTCGGGACGGTGCGCATCGGCGCCGCGATCTCCGAAATTCCCTGGTCGCTGCTGCTCTTCATGGCCGCCACCACGGCGCTCGGCGCGGCGCTGACCGAGTCCGGGGCCGCCGGCTGGGTCGCCGCGAACGCGCTCGTCGGCGACAGCACCGGCGCCATGCTGATCGCCGTCGTCGCGTTGAGCGTCGCCGCACACCTGCTGGTGCAGTCGCGGTCGGCGCGGTCGGCGGTGCTGATCCCGCTGATCGTGCCCGCCGCCTTCGCGGTCGGCATGAACCCGGTCGCGCTGGCCTTCGCCTCGACCGCCGCGGCGGGTTTCTGCCACACGCTGCCGTCCTCGGCCAAGCCGGTCGCGATGTTCGCCCGGCTCGACCACGCCTACACCCCGCGCGACCTGCTCAAGCTGTCCGCCCTGCTCGGCCCCGCGCTGGGCGCGCTCGTCGTGCTGTTCGCCCTGTTCGTCTGGCCGGCTCTCGGCCTGCCGCTCACCTGATAAGTCCACAGTGGAGGAGAACATCATGCTGCGCTTCGCCGTCGCCCCGAGCGGGTTCAAGGAGTGCCTGGACGCCGAGGCCGTCGCCGACGGGATCCGCGCCGGCATCCGCCGGGTGGTGCCCGCCGCGGCCATCGACACCATCCCGCTGATCGACGGCGGCGAGGGATCGGCGCGGCTGCTGGCCCGGTCGACCGACGGCGAGCTGGTGCCGGTCACCGCCACCGGCCCGGTCGGCGAACCGGTGGAGTCGCACTTCGCGCTGGTCGGCGACACCGGATTCGTGGAAATGGCCGCCGCCGCCGGGCTTTCCCTGGTGCCGCCGGGCCGGCGCGATCCCGGCGCGACGACCAGCCGCGGCGTCGGCGAGCTGATCGCCGCCGCGCTCGACGCGGGCGTGAAGAAGATCGTCATCGGCTGCGGCGACTCCGGGACCTGCGACGGCGGCTCCGGTGCGCTGCGGGCGCTCGGCGTTCGCGTGCTGGACGCCGACGGGGCGGAGATCGGCGACGGCGGCGCGGAACTGGTCCGCGCCCGGCGGCTCGACGCGACCGGGCTGGACCCGCGACTGTCCGAAGTGGAGCTCGTGGTCGCGGTGAACCCGACGAACGTGCTGTGCGGGCCGGACGGCGTCGCGCGCCGCTACGGGCCGCAGAAGGGCGCCGCGCCGGAGCGCGTCGAGCAGCTCGCCGCCGCGATGCAGATCTGGGCGGAAGTCCTGCGCCGGCACAGCGGAACCCGGTTCACCGACCTGCCCGGCGGCGGCGCCTCGGGCGGGCTCGGCGCCGGGCTGGCGGGAGTGCTCGGTGCGCGGCTGGTCTCGCGGTTCGGCGTGTTCCTCGAGAGCAGCGACCTGGACCAGCGGCTGCGGGCCGCCGACCTGGTGATCACGGCCGAGGGCGCGATCGACGCGTCCACCGCGCTCGGCAAGATCCCGACCGAGGTGGCGCGGCGGGCGAAGCGGCACGGCAAGCCGGTGATCGCCCTGTGCGGCACCATCGGCCCCGGCGCGGACGCCAGCTACGACCACGGGATCGACGCGATCACCGGCATCCTGACGGAACCGGTGGACCTGGCGGACGCGATCACCCGCGCCCCGGAGCTCATCGCGGACGCCACCGCCCGAACCCTCCGCATGCTCCTCGTCGGCCGCACCTTACGAGCGGCCTGACGCGGCCCGATCGGCACGTCACCTTCCCCGGACCGCAATTTCCATTGAAATTGGACCTTCGATTTCAATGGAAATTGCGGATCCCCTGGTGCCGCAACCCGGCGTCAGCGGTCGGCGTAAGCAACCCGGCGTCAGCGGCCGGCGGCGTAGCCCTGGGCGCCGCGGGCGTTCGCCGCCGCGCGCAGCAGGCCGGTGTCCGGGTCCCGCGAGACCGCCGACAGGCGGCCGAGCGCCCACGGCCCGGCGTCGAGCACGTCGTGGCCGCGGCGGCGGAGCTCGGCGAGGGTGTCCGCGCCGAGTCGCGACTCCGCGACGACCCGGCCGGGTTCCCAGGCGCGCGGGTAGAACGAGCCCGGGAACGCGCCGGTGTGCCAGGCCGGTGCGTCGATCGCCGCCTGCAGGTTCGGTCCACCGTGGACGTGCGCCAGCCAGAAGCACAGCTGCCACTGGTCCTGCTGGTCGCCGCCGGGGGTGCCGAAGGCCATGGTCGGCACGCCGCCGCGCAGCGCCAGCGACGGGCTCAGCGTGATCCGGGGCCGCTTGCCCGGCGCCAGCGAGTTCGGCAGGCCCTCGTCCAGCCAGAACATCTGCGCCCGGCTGCCGAGGCAGAAGCCCAGCTCGGGGATGGTCGGCGAGGACTGCAGCCAACCGCCGGACGGCGTCGCCGAGATCAGGTTGCCCCACCGGTCGACCACGTCGATGTGCACCGTGTCGCCGCGGCTTTCACCGGTCGGCGACACCGTGGGCTCGCCGATGCCGACGCCGCTCGGGTCCTTCTCACCGTCCACGCCGCGCCCCTCGGCGACGTGCGCGGCCAGGATCGCGTCGCGACCGCCGGGCGAGCCGGGGCGCAGCTCCAGCGAGGCGCGGTCGCCGATCAGCGCTCGGCGGGCGGCGGCGTAGTCGCGGGACACCAGGTCGGCGAGGACGCCGGGGTCGGCGGAGTCGCCGTACCAGGCCTCGCGGTCGGCGAAGGCGAGCTTGGCGGCTTCGACCGCGACGTGCACGGTGTCCGCGTCTGCGACGCCGTCGACGTAGTTGATCCGGTCGCCCTCCAGGAGGCGCAGCTGCTGCGCCAGCGCGGGGCCCTGGGACCAGATGCCGAACTTCGCCAGGGTCCAGTCGCCGGGGAGGTCGACCGTGAGCGGGGTTTCGTAGCCCGCCTCGAACTCGGCCATGTCCTGCGCGGTGATGACGCCCGCGTGGTCCCGCCCGGAGTTGTCCCGGTGCGGCGTGCGCACGAACTTCTCGACGGCCTCGGCGACGAAGCCGTGCGACCAGGCGCGGCGGGCCGCGTCGATCTGCGCCTCGCGGCCGGGCCCGGCCGCCTCGCCCTCGGCCAGCAGCCGCTCCCACGTGTCGGCCAGCACCGGGTTCTTGAGCACGCTGCCGGGCTTCGGCGCGGCGCCGTCGGTCAGCCAGAGCTGGGCCGAGCTGGGCCAGCGCTCGGTGAACATCGCGCGGACGGTGTCGATGGTCGTGCTGATCCGCTCCACGATCGGGAACCCGTCGCGGGCGTAGCCGATGGCGTACTTCAGCACGTCGCGCAGCGGCTTGGTGCCGTGATCGCGCAGCAACAGCAGCCAGCCGTCCCAGGCGCCCGGCACGGTGGTGGCCAGGAATCCGGTGCCGGGTACCAGTTCTAGGCCGAGCTCGTCGCGGTAGTGGCCGATGGTCGCCGCGGCGGGCGCCGGGCCCTGGCCGCAGAGCGCGCGGGGGCGCGGGTCGTCGGCGGTGGTGAACAGCGCGGGGACCTCGCCGCCCGGGCCGTTGAGGTGGGGTTCCACGACCTGCAGGACGAACCCGGCGGCGACCGCGGCGTCGAAGGCGTTCCCGTCGTCCTCCAGCACCGCCATGCCCGCCGCGGAGGCGAGCCAGTGCGTCGAGGCGACCATCCCGTGCGTGCCGGCGAGTTCCGGGCGAGTCGTAAACACGTCAACCACCTTAAGCGGGCGCCACCCGTCCGAGCGATAGTCGAAGCGAGCACATCCCCCGCGCCCAGCACCAGCCGCCCGAGGCCCGAGCCGGGCAGGAGGGCTCCCGATGGTCGTTTCCGAATGGCTCCGCCCGGCTCGACCGGTTCCCGGCACCGGGTGGCGGTTTCGCGCGAAACCGGCGCCCTACGCCTCAGCCAGCCACCCGGGAAGCTCTCAGGCGGGCGCGCCCGCGACCGGGGTTCGGCCGACGCCTCGCCAGGACAGGCCCGCTCGGCGCAGGACGTCCGGGTCGAGGTGGTTCCGGGTGTCGACCACCACCGGGCCGCGCAATACCTCGGCCACTCGGTTCCAGTCCAGCGTCCGGAACTCCTGCCACTCCGTCAGCAGCACCAGCGCCGCGGCCTCCTTCGCCGCCTGGTACGGGTCGTCCACCAGCTCCACCTCCGGCGGCAGCGCCGGCTCGTCGCCTTGCAGCCCCGGGTCGTAGGCGACCAGCTCCGCGCCGCGCTCCGCCAGCAGCCGCGCCACTTCCAGCGCCGGCGAATCGCGCAGGTCGTCGGTGCCGGCCTTGAACGTCAGGCCCAGCAGCCCGAGCCGCACCCCGTCGAGGGAGCCGCCGCAGGCGTCGGCGACCTTCGCCACCATCCGCTCGCGCTGCCGGGTGTTGGACGAGATTGTCGCCTGCAGCAGCGGGAATTCGAAGTCGACGGCCTCCGCCACCTGCAGCAGCGCCGCGGTGTCCTTCGGCAGGCACGAACCGCCCCAGCCCGGCCCCGGCTGCAGGAACGACTGCCCGATCCGGCGGTCATAGCCCATTCCCTCGGTGACGTCCGAGATGTCCGCGCCCAGCCGCTCGCAGAGCTCCGCGATCGCGTTCACGTACGAGAGCTTGGTCGCCAGGAAGCAGTTCGCCGCGTACTTCACCATCTCCGCGCTCGCCGCGTCCGTGAGCACCGTCGGGGCGCCGAGCCGCGCGTACAGGGCGGCCACCCGCTCGGCCGCGTCCTGGGTGTCCGAGCCGACCACGATGCGGTCGGGATTCAGGAAGTCGTGCACCGCCGAGCCCTCGCGCAGGAACTCCGGGTTGCTGACCACCGCGACGTCCTCGCGGCCGACCAGCTCGCGCAGCCGCGCCGACGTGCCCACCGGCACCGTCGACTTCGTGACCAGCACGCATCCCGCGGGCAGCAGTTCGCGCACCTCGTGCGCCACCGCCTCCACAACGGCCAGGTCCGCCTTGCCGCCGGCCCCCATCGGCGTCGGCACGCACAGGAAGACCACCTCGGCCTCGGCGACGGCGGCCGCCGAACCGACCACGAACTCCAGCCGCCCGGCCGCGATGCCCTCCTGCACCAGCTCGGCCAGCCCGGGCTCGTGGATCCGCACCTCGCCGCGGGAGAGCTGCTCGACCTTCGCGGCGTTCACGTCGCTGCACACCACCCGGTGCCCCAGCGACGCCAGGCACGCGCCGGTCGTCAAGCCGACGTACCCGGTGCCAACAACGACGATTCGACGGGCGAACACAGTCCCCACACCCCTTCACCTCGCACGACCGTTCGGTCGTGGCCCCCTTGGGCATCGTGGCACATCGCCCGCACAGCGGAACCTGCATCGCCAAACGTTCACGCGCCGTACGTCCTGCGTGACGCGCCGGTGAACCGGCGTTTAGGCTCACCGGCCGTGGAGCAGCGACGTTTGGGCGAATCCGGCCTGGTGGTCAGCGCGGTCGGTCTGGGTTGCAACAACCTCGGCCGCCCCGGCACGGCCACCGAATCCCTGTCCGGTGTTCGAGCCGTGGTGGATACCGCGCTCGACGCCGGGATCACCTTCTTCGACGTGGCCGACGTGTACGGCTCGCCCCGCGGGCGCAGCGAGGAGCTGCTCGGGCAGGCGCTGTCCGGCCGCCGCGAGCACGCGATCATCGCCACCAAGTTCGGCATGGACATGCAGGGCGGCAACGGGCCCGACTTCGCGGCGCGCGGTTCCCGCCGCTACGTGCGGCGCGCCGTCGAGTCGTCGCTGCGGCGGCTGGGCACCGACTGGATCGACCTGTACCAGCTGCACCGGCCGGACCGGCTGACGCCGATCGACGAAACCCTCTCGGTGCTGGACGACCTGGTGCGCGAGGGCAAGATCCGCTACGTCGGGCACTGCAACCTCGCGGGCTGGGAGCTCGCCGACACGTCGTGGACGGCGTCCTCGGCCGGGCTGGCCGCGCCGGTGTCGGCGCAGAACCACTACTCGCTGCTGGCGCGGGAGGCCGAACGCGAGGTCGTGCCGGCCTGCAAGCGGTTCGGCGTCGGGATCATCCCGTACTTCCCGCTGGCCAACGGGCTGCTCACCGGCAAGTACCGGCAGGACCAGGAGCCGCCGGAGGGCAGCCGGCTGGCGAACCGGAACCAGATGCTCGCCGACGCCCCGTGGGAGCGCATCGAGCAGCTGCGCGCCTTCGCGGAGGAGCGCGGCATCCCGATGACCGCGGTGGCGGTCGGCTGGCTGGCGGCGCAGGAGGTGGTGGGTTCGGTGATCACCGGCGCCACCACGCCGGAGCAGGTGCAGGCGAACGCGGTGGCGGGCGCCTGGCGCCCCACCCAGTCCGATCTGGACGCCATCGACGCGATCTGCCCGCCCACCGAGCGCTAGGTCCTGACGACGGCGGTGGCGCTCCGTCACCACCGTCTTCGTTTCCGCAGGTGGTGGACGGTTTCGCGAGAAGCCGACCGCCATCGGGTGAACGTCGATTTCTCGCGGAATCGCGCTCCAGCCACGACTTCGCGGGTCTTCCGACACCGTCGGTGACCGGCTTTTCGCTCGGACGGACCCGAGAATCGCACCGGTGGCAGACGCGGCGGCCCCGGCCAGCGGACCAGGCTCTGAACATGGAGCTGATCGGGATCGCCACACTGTTCGCCGGCCTCGCGTTGCTGGCCGCGCTGCCGCTGGTCGCGCTGCTGGCGTTCGTCGAGATGAGTTCGCAACGACGGGTGCGCCGCCATCACTGAGCGCGGGTTCGCCGCCTGTCCGTTCCGCGTCAGGTGCTGGGCACGACCGTTCCCAGGTGTTAGACATGCCGGGACACCAGCAACGAACGCAAAGGAACGAGCAGATGCTGATCACCGACACCGCGGCGATCGTCACCGGCGGGGCTTCCGGCCTTGGCGCGGCCACCGCACGAGCACTCGCCTCGCGCGGCGCGCAGGTCTTCGCGGTGGACTTGCCGGACTCGGTGGCCAACGCGCCGGTCGTTGACGGGGTCACCTACACGGCCGCCGACGTCACCGACGCGGACCAGGTGCAGACCGCCGTCGACCAGGCCGCCGGTGCCGGGGTTCCGCTGCGGATCGTGGTGAACTGCGCGGGCATCGGGCCGTCGGCGCGGATCGTCGGCCGCAAGGGCCCGCACGACTTCGACCTGTTCCGCAAGGTCATCGAGATCAACCTGATCGGCACCTTCAACGTGCTGCGGCTGGCCGCCGCGGCGATCGGCCAGACCGACCCCGGCGAGCACGGCCAGCGCGGCGTGGTGATCAACACCGCCTCCGTCGCCGCCTTCGACGGGCAGATCGGCCAGGCCGCGTACTCGGCGTCCAAGGGCGGCGTGGCGAGCCTGACGCTGCCGGCCGCGCGCGACCTGGCGTCGTCGGGCATCCGGGTCATGACCATCGCGCCGGGCATCGTGGACACGCCGATGCTGGCGACCATCAGCGAGGAGTTCCGCACCGGGCTGGCCGAGAGCGTGCCGTTCCCGAAGCGCCTGGCCACGCCGGAGGACTTCGCGAAGCTCGCGCTGGACATCGTCGAGCACGACTACCTCAACGGCGAGGTCATCCGGATGGACGGTGCCCTGCGGATGGCGCCGCGGTAACGACCAGGGGGTCGTGAGTGCTTTTGGTTGCCATGGCGGCCAAAAGCACTCACGACAGTGATGATGTTCGTGGTGACGCTGCTGGCGGGTCTGACCCGACTCACGACTGACGTCTCGACTGTCCTGTTTGGGATTTGTCGGC
>NZ_JBWKKU010000067.1:0-53134 GCF_056431445.1 Saccharopolyspora sp. NPDC045941 | reverse complement strand
AACGCTCGGCTGGGACACCCCAGCCGAGCGCTTGGCTAAACTCCTGACCGAAGCCAGTTGATCACTTGTGTTGCAACGACCCCTGGAATCCGCCCGTAGCGCGAGAGCTCGGGGCCTTCCGCGAGCGCCACCAGCAGCCGGAGCGCGCCGAGGTCGTCGAACCGCAGCAGTTGGTTCGCCCTGCTCGCAGCCGCCGCCGACGCGGCGCTGCGGCCCTGCCGCAGCGCGGTCGGCAGCGCTGCGGGCGGAACGATGCGGCTCGCGCCTCCCCAGACCCCTCGCTTGGCGAGTGTCTCGAGCAGTTCGTTGTCGCCATCTCCCGGTGGGACCCCGGCGACGGCCAAATCGAAGTCCCCTATGTCCCCGACCACCGCGGGCCAGCCAGCATCCTGCAGCAGAAGCGCCAGCTGGTGGCTGGTGAACGGCTCGCCGTTGGCTTCGCGCCCGGTGACCACGACGATCAGATCTCGATGCCGCAGATCCTGCCCCAGTGTCAGGGCCCGGCCGACGAACTTCTCGCCGGAGATATCTCCCAGCTGGAGCCGGTTGATCAACGTTCCCTGGCGCTGCGCTGCGCGGGCACCGCTTTCCCGTTCGCCCAACAAGGTGATCGCGATGGCAGCCGCGGCTCTGTCGAGCGTGCGGAGATCGGTCGGAGCCGGCCGCGCATCGCCATGCAGCAGATGTAGCCAGCCCCACGATTCTCCGCGCAGGACAACCGGACAACGGGCGCAGTCCGAAATATCGCGGAACGAGTCCACTCGCACCGTTGTCCGAAGGGGCGGTGGTTCGTGCACCGCCCTGGAATGCACACCCCACGCAGCCACGACCTTGTCCGCCTCCGGTGTCATGCCGGCGTAGGCGAGCATCCGGTGACACACATCCTCCAGGACAACCGGATATCCAGTGCGCTGCGCGAGCTCGTTCACGAGCCCGACGTAGTCCTCGTCCGCCAGCAGCAGATCCATGAAGGCTTGGCCAGTGGCTTCTTCCGCGATCAGTTGGCCGACGCGGAGGTCGACGAGCACCTCGTGGATCTGCGCGGACGCCTCGGCGAAGGGAATCTCGTCGAGGAGGCCGACGAGTGGCAATCCGACGGCCCGGGCTTCTTCGACCGCAGCCTCTGGCATCGAGTCGAACACACGCCCCGCCAGCTCGACCACGAGCACCGCGGCCCTGGCATCCGCGAGCCGCCGGATGAAGGCCCGCTGGAGGTCCGGCGTGTCCCCCATGCCGAGACCCGCTGTCAGCAGCATCTCGTCACCGGAGAGGAAGCGGTGGATATCCGCGATCTCCCCGGTGTGCACCCAACGGACTGGGCGGTCCAGGTCTTCACCGGCGAAGACCTGGACCTCGGTCCGCTGGAAGACCTCCAATTCCAAGGCGGCGCTAACAGTCAGAAAATCTGCCATCTCGGCTTCCGCGCAATCCCCCCATGACTGGTGTCCGACAGCAAAGCTCCTGGTTGACCGCGACGAGCAAGTGCACCGCCCGCAGGCAGCGGAACGGCGTGTGCGTCGGGTCAAGACCACTCAACTGTCGTCCCCTCCAAGTCGAGGTCGATTTGGTGATACGATTAACTAATGCTGAGGGCGCCGAGCTCTCCTGTCAACACCCGCGCGTTTCGACACCTTGGTTCCGTCTAGGAAGATCTTCAGATGGTCACGATGAAGGACGTCGCCCGGGCTGCCGGGGTGTCCCAGGCTGCCGTCTCCTACGCCTACAACCGGCCGGGCAAGCTCTCTGAAGGTCAGATCCAGCACATCATGGAAACGGCTGCCCGGATGGGGTATGCGGGCCCGAACATAGTGGGCGCCAGCCTGCGCTCGAGAAAGACCGGCGCCATCGGTGTCATGGTCATGGACACGCTCGAGTACGCCTTCACCGACCCGTCCACGAAGTGCCTGCTCCAAGGCGTCGTGCGCAGCGACCGGCTCAATGACCAGGCCCTCACCCTTCTACCGCTCCCCCACGACGTGGAAGCCGCCGCCGGTCGCGGCAGGCAAGCCCTGCGCGGACTCGTCGACGGCGTCATCGTGCACAGCCTCCCCGACGACCACCCGGGTCTGCTCGCCCTCCGCTCGAGAAACATCCCCATCGTCGTCGTGGATGCACCGCGGATTCCAGGTGTCCCACTGGTGGGCATCCACGACCGAGAGGCTGCCCGCGCACAGCTCGAACACGTGCTGGAGCTCGGGCACGAGCGAATCGGGATCATCGTCGAACGCCTGCTGCCAGATGGTTTTCACGGCACCGTTAGCGCGGATCGGCGTGCCAGAAGTACCGAGCGGGTGGTCCGCGAACGCCTTGAGGGCTACCGCGAAGTATTCGAGGCTGCAGGAAAGGACTTCGGGAGAACTCCCGTTGTGGAGGCCGGCGCGTTCGACCTCGCATCCGGCGCCCAGTCCGCCCGGGCGCTGCTCGATGAGCACGATCTGACGGCCATCGTCGCGACGTCGGACACGATGGCGATCGCAGCGCTGGACGTCGCTCGCCAACGCGGCTTGGACGTACCCAACGACCTTTCAATCGTCGGCTTCGACGATGCCCCAGATGCCGAACCCCGCGGTCTCACCACCATCCGCCAGCCCATGATCGAGAAGGGCCGCCTAGCAGCAGAAATGCTATTCACGATGTTGTCCGACACTCACGAGCCAGGTGATGTGACCGTACCTACCGAGCTCATCGTCCGGCGAACTACAGCTCCGCCCAATCACCGCCGCGCCTGGTGAGAACGCAGTCGCTTGAGAGCGTCACGCCAAAGCCCGTCGACCTCCTACGACCCGTCTCGCCGTCGGCATGCAACCCCGAAGCACCACTCAAGGCTCACTCTCCCGAAGGACAGACGAGAAAAATCTTGGCCGCCGACGACCGACAGAGGCCGCTTCCTAGGACTTCAGAGATGTCCGCAGCCAAACCGATCAACCCCCGGAACATGCGATGCCCGTCTGTCCTGGGTCTGATCGCTTGGAAATGGACCTGTCCCTCACGGCCAGGCCGACCACCGATCGACATCGAACTCCGCGAGCTGATCGTTCGCCTTGCCCGAGAAAATCCCAGCTGGGGACACCGGCGCATCCAGGGCGAACTGCTCTGCCTGGGGCATCGCGCCGGCGCGGGAACGATCCGCCGCATCCTCCCGAACTCCCGCATCGGGCCCGCTCCCCATCGCATGGACACTTCGTGGCGGATCTTCCTACCTGGGAAGAGTTGTTCGGGTGTGGCGTCGGCGTGTGCAGGATCGTTGGCGATCAATGACTCGGTAGTGGCTCGCCACATGTCGGTCCAGATCAGGCCGGGCATCACTGTGTTGGCGCGCAGTCCGCTCGGCGCTCCGACGCGGGCGACGACGTGGGTCAACTCGATGACTGCGGCTTTGGAGGAGCCGTAGTGGGCGATTGCCTCCATGCCCAGCCGGGCGCCGATCGAGGCGATGTTGACGATCGCGCCGGGCCCGGCCGGCACGGCGGTGGACGAGTTCCTGGCACGTGAGGAAGGTTCCCCGGGTGTTGACCGCGAACGTGCGATCCCACTGCTCTTCGGTCAGCTCGGCGAACGGGGTGAACTTCCCGACTCCGGCGACGTTGGCGAGCGCGGTCACCTCGCCGAGCTGTTCCTCGGCGACGGCGAACGCCGCCTGCACGGATGCCCGCTCGCTCACATCGCACACGGTGTGGGCAACCCCCGCTCCGTTCGCAGCCAGTTTCGAGGCGATCTCCTCCAGATTCCCGGCATCGACGTCGGTGAGCAGTACCGCGTGTTCCTCGACGAGGCGGGACGCTACCGCAGCTCCCAATCCCCGGCCGCACCGGTAATTAGCGCGACGCTCACGGCAGTTCCTTCTCGATCTCTGGAGCGAGCAGCTGTGCGGCGCGCTCGGCGGTGATGATGTCGGCCGGGTCTAGTTCTTCAGGATCGCGCGCGATATCGGCAGGCGTTCCTTGCAGGATCGCTCCGGGGGGTCGCGCCGCGCAACTTGGGGTGCGACGGTCCGATGACCCTTCTGGGCGGGTCGCCGCCGGCCCCGCTGCAGGACGACCGCATCCTGCACTACGGGCAGCACGTCGCGATCGTGGTCGCCGAGACTGCCGAGCAAGCCCCGCAGCGCGGCGCCGATGTCTCCCCGAGCGCAGCGATTCGAGGAATGCCTGCTGCCTGTCCCGTGACGGCCACACCCCGGTAAAGGTCCACCTGGCAGCGGCGGTACGCCGCCACACCAACCGGCTAAGGCCCTCGAAAACCACCGTCACTCCATTGATCAGGAGTTCAGACATCTGTCTCCCTATGTGATCTCCATAGCGGTCAGCATGGGCTTACTGAAAAGAGAACTCAGAATTGAACTCGATCGCCGCGGCACCACATGAGAAACCAAGACCAAAGGCGAGAACCATTGCCTTGGTGCCACCTTTGATCAAACCCGCCTCAATAGCGATGGCGAGGTTGATCAACAAGCTTGCCGGCCCCATGTTACCCAACTCCTCCACCGGAGTCGGGACCACGTTCATCGGAATTCCCAACTTTCGCATCAAGATTTCTAGAAGCTTGACGTTCGGCTGATGCGAGATAACGACATCGTAGTCGTCCGGCCGCCAGCCGGCTTTTTGTAGAACTTCCTGGTAAACGACTGGGACGGCTTTCAAACCGATCCTCGTGAGGCCTTGCCCGTTCATGTCATAGAACCCAGCATCGATATGAACACCCTTCTCGTCCCGGTACAGCTCGCGGACGGGAATCACGCCGAGGTCGGCCCCGCCTGCGTCTGTGCGCCACGCCGTGCCCAGCAGCGAGAATCGTCGAGGGTCATCCACGGCCGCCGGTTCCAGAATGACGGTGCACGCCCCTGCCCCGAATAGGCCGACGGTCCCTGCGTCGGCGGGGTCGAGCGTCCTCTCGTAGTCAAAGCTGGCCGAGATGATGACACGCTCGGCTCTACCCGCCCCAAACAGCAACGACGCCAGCTCCAGCGCCGTCATTGGCTCCGAGCAGACGCCGTCGATGCCCAGCACCCTGACGTCGGTCAGCCCGGTTTTCGCCGCAAGCGCGATAGCCGCGGGCGGAGCGAGGTTCACGAATCCGTTCTCGATGTGGATCAGCACGGTCTCCTGGCCGAGTCCAGCCGCTTCCAGGCCGGCGCTCCCCAGGGCCTTGCCGAGCGCGTCCGCGGCGAGGGTGGATGAGTTTTCGCCCTCGCCGCACATACGACGCATTCGGATGCCCGTACGCGCCACCAACCAGTCCCGGTCAAGTCCTAGTCGCTCAGCGGTACCATAGTTGGATTCCTCGTTGCCGCCAAGCTGGTAACCGATCCCTCGAATTGCAATTTCCATACCACAATCCCATCCGTCAGATACCGGCATAAAAAATCCACCCCACCTTAGGCGGAGTGACATACAGAAAATATTTCCTTACTATTGGGTTGCCCACCATGCAAAACAAGGAGTCTCACCAGAATAACAAGGCGACAAAAGTTGCACGACAAGAAGTCCGCGTTGCCGCACCCCCCAGGATTGAGCGGTTGAGCAATTTCAATGTAGCAGCAGCCCATGGGACTGTCTATTACTGTGCCCTTTTATCCATGACTTTGTTCCCGACCCGACAATCCACCAAGCGGCTACCGGTTCCTGGTTTAGCCGGCACCATGCTTTTCCTGTGGCACCGACCCTGGTTGAACCGGATGCTCCGGGGCGACACCGCACCGCTGAAAACGCGCAATCGTAACGGTCGTGGCCTGACTTCCCGCAACACTCTGGTGATCAGCGATCCTGACCATGTCAAGCAGATGTTCGCCGGTTCCCCGGCCACATGGCACGCAGGTGAGTGCTAGAGATCATCACGCCGCTAGTGAGCGACAAGTCCATGCTTATGCAGGACCATGAGGATCACGCCCGGTCCCGCAAGCTGGCGATGCCCGCGTTCACCAGCGCCGCCCTCCGCAGCTACGATTCGATGATCGACCAGCTGGCGGTAGATTGCGCCATGGTGGAGCGACGACACGATGTTCGATTCCTGGAACGGGGCGACATCTTCTCGGAAACGTTTTCGCCAGCCGGCGCTGGACTGGCGCCCGAGCAGCCGCAGCTGCCCGCCGAGTTGCAGGAGTTGTTCGCGAACCGCCGGTTCGCGGTGGCGCGCCCGGAGCTCTAGATACCGAGGGAATCGAGTTCGTCCTCGTCGGTGCGGCCGAAGACCCCCGCGACGAACCGGGATCGACCTCGACGAGGAAGCCGAGACGGCCCGGCAGCGCTACAACGGACCGCCTCCCCAGCCGTCCTCGATCAGCGCCTTGATCGCGGGATGTTCACGCACGTAGCGCTCCGGGTGCGGCGCCAGCCGGTGCCAACCGAACCAATTTCCCAGCACACCCCGCCACAGCACCAACCAGCCCAACGTCCAGAGCACCGGGAACACCGCCAGCCACTGGTCCTTCCAGGGCTCTCCGCTGAGATTGCTGATGGTCAGCGGCAGCAGCATCAACCCGGTGACCGCTGCCGAGCCGATCAGCACGTACCGCACTGCCCGTTCCAGGCTGTGCCCGATCCGGCAGCGCCGGCACCGGGGCACGATTTCGCAGGTCTGCCGCCACGTCTCGTAAAATCCGATGATGATGAACGTCTGCTTCCGATCCCGGCTCAGGCCGACGGCCATCCGGTCAACGGGACTCGTCTGCGCATCGCAGAACCAGCACTCGGTGACCTCCACCGGGGCAGCGTAGCGAGCGCGACGACGTGCCGGTACCGGTGAACTGATTCAGCCCGCGTACAGCATCGCCAAAGAGGAGGTGCACGACGACCTCACTGCGCTGATCGTCGGCGCCTGCGGCGGTGATCGTCTGCACCGCCGGATAGCCGCGCAGGCCGACCTCGGTTGGCCATCCCGCAGAGATGATCGTGCAGACCTCGCGGATCGGGTAGGTGTGGATGGCCTCGAACTGTTCGGCAAGCTCGTCGGCGGCCGCGTCCGCTAGGAGATCGCCGATCGCCTCCTCGTTGCGCACCGCCAGCTCGATCCAGCCGAGATAGGTCTTTGTCGTTGGGCCATCGGTGCGGCACTCCAGGCGAGCGCATTGCCGACCGGTCGTAAGGGGCAAGCGGCTCGATGCGCAAACGCAGGACGCTAAGATGCCCGCTCCACGGCGTACAACGTGCTCGGTCAGGTAGCGATGGCACGCCTCGGTCGACGCGGTTTCCGCTTTTGGAACGAAGCAGAGCGCGAAGGTTGGTACTGGGGGAGGGCCCTGCATGGCAGGATCGTTGTTCCGGTCGACGAGCGTGCGGCCGCTGTTGGGAAGCGACAGCTGGGCGCCGATTCGGCCGATGAAGTTGTGTGCGTCGTTGGGAATGGCCTCCCTCGCGATCGGATTGCTGCCAAATGTGACGAGGTCGGCCTCGGACAGGAAGAGCCTGTGCGGCATGCCCCGAGGCTGAGCCACGTCCGGCGCATCGAACGAGATGCCTGGACTGCTGGCCAATGATCGGGCCGGTTGGCTGCCAGGCGCAGCTGTCGATACTGCCACAGGCCGGGAACGCGGGCGAACATGATCCCGTGTACGTAGCGCCAGTAAGCCTCGCACACTTCCTGCGGGATATCGGCGCGCCACCAGCAGAAAGCCGTCAAGGCGAGTTCGGCAGCGTTTTCGAGGCCGACCGTGTCCACCAGATCGAGCGATTGTCCGTTCTCCATCGCAGCCTCTGGAAGGCTCAGTTCCAAGCTGCGGGCATTGTTCGACAAGCTCGCCGGACACGGTCCCTCGTTTGTATTTGATCAACATGTTCCCGGTCCCGCCGCGAATTCCGCGTTCATGACCGGTTGGCAACGCCTTCGAACCGGTCCGGGCCTGGCAGCATGCCGGCCTCTCAGTCGGCCAGGACTTCCAGGAGTCCTTCGCGAACAAGCCGATCGACGAGGACAAGCCGACTGGCGCGGTCGAGATGGGGTGCGAGGTCCCGGACGGCGAAGCTGTCTCGGGCGGCGATCTCCCGCACTGCTGGCTCCACCCATCCAGGGATGCGAAGCTCCCGGTCGCCGAGGAGGAGCCGGACCGGATCGCCTCCGCGAATCTCGCACACTGCACCGCGCCGCAGCCGCACCCGCTGGTCGTCCTTCATCGCCGGAAGCCGCATCCGATCGACGAGCGCACCGCGCAACGAAGGAGCCCGGCTGGTGAAGAAGGTGTCGATGAGATCGTCGACGACGTATTGCAGGTCGACCTTTCCCAGCCGTGCGCCCAGCTGCTCGAGATGGACCCGCCCCTGGTCGACCAGCGATGCGGGTTCGCGGTGGTAACCAACCGGAAGCGAGGCGTCCAGCGCCGGGTCGTCGAGCACCTGCTCCAGGACTTGCCGCATGACCTGCCGCCATCGGGTCGGGTGCACCCCGATGGTGAGATGTCCGGAAAGAGTTCGTTGGGTGCGGGCGGCGTGACGAGTGCCTGTCGGTAGGTACAGGGAAGCGCCCGGTGTCAGCTCGACGTCGAGGATCTCGTCTTCCGCACCGCGTCCGCTTCGGTCGCCCGGTCGGGACCAGGTCTTCCAGTTCTTGCAGCCGAACGCCTGGAGCACGAAGACATCGTGTGCGTCCACGTGCGGAGCAAAACCTTGAGAACCGGGTGGAGTCACGTACGCATTCGCCTGGCACGGGTGGCCGAGCGCGAGCTCCAACTCCCGGCAGAAATGGGTGAGCGGGGGCCAGTAGCGGTGCAGCCCTTGCAGCACGAGCGTCGCCCCTCGACCGACTTCGTCGAAGATCCGTGCTGGGTCGGCGAGACCGGCCATCGGGATGGCGCCGATGCGCGGGGAACACGTGTACTCGCCGACGGGTAGGGGTCGGCCCGCTCGGACCAGTCGGAACGCCGGCGTCCGCAAGCCGCCCTCCGAAAGCAGGCGGTCCACGTCACCGAGGCTGAGCAGGTCCTCGTACCCCTCCCGGCACGGCGCATTCACCAGGGCATGACGGCCCCACACATGCGCAGCGAATTGGTCGATGTCCCCGACGCATCGTGAAAGCGAAGCCCATTCCGCCATGCCGAACACCTGACCTCAGGAGTCTTGCGAATCACCGCTGTCGGCATCCTGAACGTCAGCGTCATCGCCCTGATCGGCACTGTCGGCATCCTGAACGTCAGCGTCATCGCCCTGATCGGCGCTGTCGGCATCCTGCGCATCCGGGGCCTGGCTGCGGTGCTTGCTCGCGGCTGCGGTGACGGTTTCCATGTCCTCGTCGCGCAAGGGCTGGTCTGGATCGCGCATGGGAAGCTCCCCCTCGCTCGTCGCGAACTCCTAGCATCCCACCGGCTTCGCATCTGCGCCTGAGATGTTCGCCAGCGCGGTGCCGGGCGTCGCTACGTGTTCTTCCTACCGATCGCCTACTCCTCCTGGAGCCGACGGCCGCCGGGTCACGTGCCGCCTGGTCCGGCCCTTATCGGCGGGGTGTGCGCCGCGTTCTGGCACCGCTCTCTGCCGCCCTGCTGGCCGGCGACGACTCGCGCGATGCGCTACGTCGTTTCCTGCGCGCTTCGCTCGAGGAGGTGACCACCAATCCACTGTGGATCTGACTGATGACGCCTCCCGAGGAAACGCATGCGGTGGCCCGGAAAAAACGGGCCTCCACCACAACAACAGCCACCGAGCTGATGTTGGACGCGTCCTTGGCCTGCCCCCTTGACCCCATGGCTCTCCCGGGGTTAGGGCCACTCGCCGCTGGCGGTAGGTGTTGCGTGCTTTCCGCCAGCGATCACCAACCCGGCCAACGCGCACTCACGCCTATCGCCGTCCTTGGTAGGCCGCGCAGCGCGTACCCGCTGAACGGCGATAAACATGGCCTCATCCACCAACGGCGCATGCGCCAACTGCTCGGATACTTCCCACTCCTCCACCGAGTTCCACCGAACAGCCCCGGAGCTGCCGATCACAGGCGTCCCGGTAGCAGACGCCGAAAAACCAACGCTTAGCCCTGTATTCGCACGTCAGTGCCCCGTTCCGTGATCTTGAAGCAGGTTTTGCGGGTGTGGACCTGCTGATCGGTGGTAATCGGGCCCGGCCAGGATGTCCGCCGTCAGTGATCAAGCGGATGTGCGGAGTTCTGGGTGTCGACGAGGTTTTTCTCCGACGAGGAGATCAAGCGGCTGCGGTCGTGGCCGGAGGAGCTGGGACGTCGAGCTGGTCCGCTACTTCACGCTCGGCTCCGACGATCGGGAATGGCTGGCCACCGCGGCGCGCGGCGCGGGCAACCGGATGGGCTTGGCGCTCCAGCTCTGCGCGCTGCTGTGGCTGGGGTTCGTGCCCGACGACGTCGCTGGGGCGCCGGTTGCGGCGGTGTCGCGGGTGGCGATGCAGCTCGGGGTGCCGATCTCGGGGCTGGTCGGCTACGGCGGCCGGGAGCAGACCCGCACCGAGCATTTACGACTGGTCGCAGCGCGGTTGGGTTGGCACACGGCGGCCGCGGTGGAGTGGAAGGAGCTGGAGGAGTTCCTGCTGGCCCGCGCGGTCGAGCATGACGCGCCGAGCGCGCTGTTTCGCCTGGCGTGCGAATACCTGAGTGCGGCGAAGGTGATGCGTCCCGGGGTGATCACACTGATGGAGCGCATCGCCACGGTGCGCCAGCGAGCGGCGGCCGAGGTTTACACCCGCGTCGAGCACCTGCTCACCGAACACCGCCGGACCGAGATGGACGGGCTGCTGGTGGTCGAGCCCGGGATGACGACCTCGCGGCTGGCGTGGCTGCACCGCGGCGCGACCAGCGCCTCACCGTTGTCGATCCGTGCCGAGCTGGACAAGCTGCGCTACCTGCGCGATCTCGACGCGCACGCCCTGGACCTGTCGATGCTTCCCGGTGCCCGGCGCCGACGGTTGGCCGGGATCGGGCGCCGCGCCACCAACCAGACGCTCGCACGACGCGACGTCGACAAGCGCTACCCGGTGCTTCTGGCCACGCTCGCCGAGTGCGCCGTGGAGGTCCTCGACGAGGTGGTGCAGATGTTTGACCAGGCGATCTCGGGCACCGAGAACCGTGCGCGCCGCAAGCTCGACGAGCAGCTGGCGCAGCGGGCGCGGGCCTCGGAGGACCGGCTGAACCTGCTGGAGGAGATCCTGACGGTGACCACCGACCCGGACGTGCCCGATGTCGAGGTCGGCGTGAGGCTGCGCGCCGGCATCGGGCTGGACCGGATGCGAGCGGCCCGCCGTGATCCGAAGGACCGGTTGCAGCGCGACCACGGGCACCTGGCGCTGATCGACGCCAGCTTCACCTACCTGCGCGAGTTCGTCCCGCACGTCATCTCCGCCCTGCAATTCGAAGCGTCAGTGGAGGCCAAACCCCTGGCCGCTGCCGTCGATGTGCTGCGCGAGCTGTATGCCCGGGGCGGGCGCAAGGTGCCCCAGGGCGCGCCGACGGAGTTCGTGCCAACCCGCTGGCGCGGCTACCTCGACCAGGCCGCCAAGGCCGGCAATGCCACGGCGTATCGGCACTACTGGGAGCTGTGCACCCTGCACGGTCTGCGGGACGCGCTGCGCTCGGGCGATGTGTGGGTGCCGGGCTCGCGCCGCTACTCAAAATCCGACGACGCTGCTGCTGCCCGCCGCGAAGTGGAATGCCTGGCGCGGCGAGTACTGCGCTCTGGTCGGCGTGCCGGCTCCGCTGACGCTCCGGTTAGAGCTGGTGGAGCTGCTACCCCGGCCGCAGTTGACCGAGCTGCTCATCGAAGTCGACCGCTGGGCCTCGTGGTCGGATCAGCTCACCCACGCCGGCGGCAAGACCCACCGCGATCCGCAGCTGCGTCGCAATCTCTACGCGGCGATCCTGGCTCAGGCGTGCAACTTCGGCCTGACCGCGATGGCCGAGGCCTCGGGATCTCCTACGACACCCTCGCGTGGACCACCGAGTGGTACCTGCGCGAAGACACCCTGCGCGAGGCCAATGCTGCGATCGTCAACCACCACCGGCTCCCGCTGGCGTCGGTGTGGGGCGGCGGCACCATGTCGTCCTCGGATGGGCAGCGGTTCCCAATGCGCGGCAAGTCTCTGACCGCACGGGCGATGAGCCGCTACTTCGTCGACGAGGGCGTGGCCACCTACACCCACGTCTCCGACCAGCACTCCACCTACGGCACCAAGGTCATCCCGGTCACCGACCGCAGCCGTCTACGTCCTCGAACGAGATCCTTGGCAACGCCACCGACCTGCCGATCACCGAGCACGCCACCGACACCGCCGGGCCAAACCCTCACGGTCTTCTCGCTTTTCGCACTGACCCGATTCACCCTGTCGCCGCGGATCCGCGACCTCGGCGGCATCACCCTGCACCGACTCGGCTCCCGGCGCGAAGTGTGCAGCGTGTTTCCGAACGCGGGCAAGCTGCTGACCGGAACCGTCGACATCGGACTGATCCGCAGCCAGTGGGACGAGATGCTGCGCCTGGCCGCGAGCCTGAAATACGGCCATTCCACCGCATCGCTGGTGGTAAGCGAGCTTCATGCCTCCTCGCGGCACTCCGCGCTTGCCCAGGCTTTGGTGGAGTACGGCGAGCTTCAGCGCACCCTGTATGTCCTACGCTACCTCGCCGACGAGGCATACCGGCGGCGCATCACCCGCCAGCTCAACAAGGGCGAGAGCCTGCACTCGCTGCGCCGCGACCTGTTCTTCGCCCACGAAGGCACCGTGCGCCGCCGTCACCACAAGCAGCAGACCGAACAGGCGCTGTGCCTGTCGCTGGTGACCAACGCGATCATCACCTGGAACACCGCCTACCTCGAGCTAGCCCTCGCCCACCTCTCCCAGCGTCGGGGTCGCATCGACCGCAGTCTGCTCGCGCACGTCTCACCTGTGCTGATGGAACACGTCAATCCCTACGGCACGTATGAATTCCCGGTGGAAGCCGAGTACGCACGCACCGGCTACCGGCCGTTGCGCGAGCCAGAAGCGATCGGTGATTAGCCGGGGACTTTCTGGTCGTTGTAGCGATCCGTGCCTGTGGAGCGCGCAGCTGCGTCAGGATGCGGTCGGTGTCGCTGAGTACGGTGTTGGCGACGTTGCGGTCGCGTTCGATCTCGGCGACGGGTCCGACCGCGCAGGTCGGCGCGGGCCTTCCGTCGAGGGTGGGCGCCTTCGTATTCGGGCAAGGTGATCGCCGCTCCGGAGTCGGTGCCCAGGCGTTTCGACAGAGGGATCGTCACGGTGGCGTCGGACCACTGAGGTTGCGGGCTTCCTGGAGTTGGTCTTCCAGGGTGACGATGCGGCAGGCGGCGTCGAGCCCGGTGCCCTGGTCGACCAGTTCCCGGACGCGGGCGGCCAGGCGCAACTGGGAGCGGGAGTAGCGGCGGTGCCCACCGGAGGAGCGCTCCGGCTCGATCAGTCGTGCCTCGTCCAGGCTGCGCAGGAACGCCGGGGTAGTGCCGAGCATCTCGGCGGCGCGGCCCATGGTGTAGGCGGGGTAGTGCTCGTCATCGAACTTCTCGTCCGCGGTCTGCGGGTCGTGGGTCTCTGGGGTCATCGCGCCTCCGCATCATGAGGGGCCCCGGTGCGTTGGCACCGGGGCCCCAGGGTTGTGGGTTTCACTTCCATCAGCCGACCGTGAGATCGGCCTCCTGTGTCCGCGTGCTCCGCACTAGAGGCGGAGACTGCGGGGATCGCGTTCGCGTAACCGAAGACCACCTTCCAATCCGATGGGACTGCGGTACCCGCCCGGCGCAACTCAGCCGGAGGCAGGCGATCCGATGGTGTGCAACCCTTCCCTTCTCCTCTGTTTCCTGACTTACCTATCCGCACGCGACTGTCGACTCCGGGCCTTCTTGCCTGCTCCGGTCGTGCCTTGCCGACTGTCCTTGGTCGCCTGCCGGAGCCCCTTGCGCTGATCGGCCCCGGCAGGCCTGACCGTCTTGCACTTGCTCACGGGTAGTTCGTCATCTCCCGTGCCACCTGACGTTCTCTCTCTTGCAACGAGCAGAAGATTACACACACCCAGCGAGGAATGTCTACTCCAGCGATCATAGATTTCATCGATCGAGTGAGGAAACTCCGCTCACCTGCGGCTTTCCGCCATGCCCATCCCCTCCGACTCCGTGCGGGATCGGCCCATCGCGCCGGCCCGCGGCCCTGTGCCGGGCTGCGAGCCGCCGACATCGCCCAGCGTGATATCGACGACATGCAGGCCTCCGCGGCGGGACCAGACGCTCGTGCGCCGCCCGGCTACTGGTGGTGCCGCAACGTAGTCGCCATCCACGCGTGCCCGAGGTGGACTTTCTGTGGTCGCTGATACAGAAAATCCTCCCCTGCCCTGGTGTGGTCTCTCATGGTCCCGTGCAGGAGGCGGGCTGATCGACCCGCAGCGCTCTGCGGGTGGGGATCGCCGTTGTTCCCGCCGTCAGCTTCGGCGGGCCGTGCGTGCCCGGCAGCGGGTCAACGAGGACACCCCGGCCGCTGCTGTGTGTCGGATCATCAGGCTTCAAGATCCACTCGCCGAACACGCCAGGCCGGGCGCTGACGCACACAGCCGGGTGATCGTCGCGGCCTCCGGGTTGACGGCGTCCGGGGGGCGTGTAGGGTCGTTAGTGGTCGTTGTTTCTGGGTTCGTGTTTACACATGCTCGCAGGATGTTGATGCGGGCGAGCTTCTTTCTTTGGTCGCAGCTGGAGTTAGCCGCCGTCTGAGATCCCCCGGCCCGGGCCTCCGCACGGTGTGGTCGCCCGTCATACCCCAGCTCCCAGGAGGAGACACGCATGACTAACGGAACCGTGAAGTGGTTCAACTCGGAAAAGGGCTTCGGCTTCATCGCTCCGAACGAGGGCGGGCCGGACGTGTTCGTGCACTACTCGGCGATTGATGCCGGCGGGTTCCGCAGCCTGGAGGAGGACCAGCAGGTGACCTACGAGGTCAGCCAGGGCCCCAAGGGCCCGCAGGCCGACCTCGTGCGCGTGGTCTGACCCCCCTCTCCGTTTCTCCGGTGGCTCCCCACCCGCTCGGGTGGGGAGCCACCGGTGCTTTCGGCGAGCGCATCCACCCCGCCTCGCCGCCTCCACACACACCGCCCGCACCGATCCTGGATCGGCCACGGGACAAGGAAGGAATGCCATCACCACATCAACATCACTGCACCGACCGCGCCGCCAGCACCGCGGAAGCCCGGCCTCCGACCGGTTCTCCGACCGGGTACCGGCTGCCGGTGGGTGCACCCGCGCTCCGAGCACGGTGAGTCCGGTCCAGTTCGCCGAACCCGAACACACCCAGGCCATCCCCGAGCAGCACCACCCGATCGCTGACCACAGCGATGCCGGAATGCGCCGGTTGCGCACCCCGTTCGACCCCAACCCGGCCTAGAAACCGCGGCAGCACGCTGCCGCCCTCGGCCGAGACCTCCTGCACCGCGCGTCGGTGGTGGTCAACACCACCCAGCTGACCTGGCCCGGCTTATTTATGCTCGGGCCGTGACTCGCGTGCTCACTTCCCGCCGACCCGCCGCGCTTGTCAAGCCGAAACTGCGGGGCTGGATCCACCTGGGGTCCCTGGTTCTGTTCCTCGCCGCGGGTGCGGCGTTGATCGTGGTGGCTGCGGGTTTGCTCCCGGCCGCAGCCACGGCCGGAATCGCGATCTATGTGGCCACGGTGCTGGGCCTGTTCGGAGTCAGTGCCCTCTACCACCTCAAAAACTGGGTCTCGGCTGGTGCGCGCACATGGATGCGCCGCCTCGACCACTCGATGATCTTTCTGTTGATCGCGGGTACCTACACGCCGTTCGCGATGCTGGCCCTGCCGCCGGCCGTCGGCACCGTCGTGCTCACCGTGGTCTGGGTAGGTTCCCTCGCCGGCGTACTACTCAAGCTCGCCTGGCCGCATGCGCCGCGCTGGGTCGGTGTCCCCGTCTACATCGCGCTCGGCTGGGTCGCGGTGTTCGTGTTGGGCGACCTGCTGCACAGCGCCGGGGTGAGTGCCCTGGTGCTTCTACTGGTCGGCGGGCTGCTCTACACCGCCGGTGCGGTGTTCTACGCGAGCCGCTGGCCCGACCCCTGGCCGACGACATTCGGCTACCACGAGTTCTTCCACTCTGCGGTGTCGGTGGCGGCGATCTGCCACCACATCGCCATCTGGCTGCTCCTGGTCCCATAAGCACCGCGCCGCATCGCGGACGCAGCGTGCGCTCCGACCGGCAGCGCGGCAGGTGTTGAGAATCGAACGTTTCTCGACATGATCAACCACAGAGCGGTTCGCGGGTCAGGATCACCCTGGGAATGTCGGAAAAACGTGTTGCAAAGTCGGGTGTCCAACAACTCAGGATGGACCCTTTGTCGTACAGGCGGCGCACTCGTGATCACGAAAGGTGCTGCCGATGACCGACGCCCCGGCCGAACTCGTCCTGGACGGCGACCCGCTCGACTCCATCGGCGGCGGCGCCCGCGTCGGCTACGCCCGGGTCTCCATCGCGGACCAGAACCTGCGCCGCCAGGTCGATGCCCTCACCGGCGCCGGGTGCATCCGGGTGTTCGAGGAGAAGCTTTCCGGGCGCAACGCCGAACGCCCCGAGTTGTGGGCCTGCCTGGACTACGTCCGTGAAGGCGACACCCTGGTCGTCCTGGAGCTCTCCCGCCTCGGCCGCAGCCTCGCGGATCTGCTGTCCCTGGTCAGCGGGCTGCGCAAGCGCGGCATCGGGTTCACCTCGCTGCACGAGAACCTCGACACCACCACCCCCGGCGGGCGTCTGGTTTTCCATGTCTTCACCGCCTTGGCCGAGTTCATCCGCGAGCTCATCGTCGACGGCACCCGCGAAGGCCTGGCCGCCGCGAAGGCCAACGGCGTCCGGCTCGGCCGGCCACCCGCCATGACCCCTGAGCAGGTCCGCCACGCCCGCGCGCTGCTCGCCGAGCCCGACAACACTGTCGCCTCCATCGCCCGCCTGCTCGGCGTCTCCCGCTCCACGATCTACAAGTATGTCCCCGAACTCAGCGCCAACCGGGCTCTCGAACCCGCTGAATCCCGCCCCCCACCAGCGCTCCCGAGCTAAACGTTGCTTTTTCGGCGCGTGCTACCGGAACCCCTCACACGACGCCACGGACGAAAGCGAGCGCTGGTGCAACTCGTCGCCTACGCGCATCCGACGCTGTAGGCGCCCCAGTTCAGCGTTGAACCTCGCACGAGCTCAACGCGCAAGCGCCACGGAGGTGACGTGCTCGGTCAGCTCCCTGCGGGACGAGTGCTGGGTGCGTTCGCTTTCCGAACAGCCGGAAACCTCGGACACGACCCGCACGGTGTGATCTTCGAGGAAGCGTTGCCCCACCGCGACGCCAAGCTGCGGGACGCGATGCCCATCGGCACGAGCACGCGGATGCGTGCGGATCATGCCGACCGGGCACGGCACCGCAGATGATTGCGCAGCCAACGCAACTCGGCCGTCAAGTCGGTTGCGGTGGATACCGGTCCGGTCGACATGTTGACCGACCGTGCTGTTCTGCACATCACCGGCTAGGCCGTGGCTGATCAGGCGCGTCGCCTGGCTGCGCGCCGATGCGATTGACCGCCTTGACGACGAGGGGCAGGTCCGGCGAGCCTGGCGCGAGGCTGGCGGCCCGGCTAGGGACGCGCTCGAAGCCGACGATCAGCCACTCGTCGAGGCCCCCTGTTACCTAATGACTTCCTAACGGCCCGCTGAGGTTGGGTGAAGCCTTCCTGTTACCTGACCCGTTCGAGGTCTCGAAAAAGAGCGGCAGCCCGTCTCAGTGAGCCGTTCCCAGCTCGGCATCGCGCGGACGCCTGGCTCCTTTCAGGACTCTGAGTCCTCACGCCCGACCGGTCGATGCGGCGAACAGCCGTATTCGTGGCTCACACCAGACGAACAAATGGGGTCGATTGCACGAATATGTACATTTGTCCCAATTTGTGACCGTTGTCATACGGAACCGATCCACCGCCCCCGCCCTGCGCTTCCTTTTCCAGACCACCGCGCGCGCCGCAACCGTTCACCGCTTCGTCGTGGAGAAGTCACCTCCGCATGGCTTGATGCCCTGCGGCCGTACCCCGACCGAAGCATGCGGCCTGCGGCTAACAGGAGGTAGTACATGTCCGATATCCACGGCACATCCGGTCGGCCGTCGCCGACCCGACGCCAGGTCCTGCTCGGCGGGGCAGCCGCCCTGGGCGCGTCCGCCGTCCTCGGGTCGACCGCGTGGGCCGGCCCGGTGCGGACCCAGAACCCGGTTCGCGACCCGTTCACGCTCGGTGTGGCATCGGGTGACCCGTTGCCGGACGGGGTGGTGCTGTGGACCCGACTGGCCCCGAACCCGCTGGCCGAGGACGGTCTCGGCGGGATGCCCGACCAGCCGGTCCCCGTGGAGTGGCAGGTCGCCACCGACGAGCGCTTCAGTGAGGTCGTCGTCGCGGGCGCCGAAGTCGCGCGTCCCGAGGAAGGGCACTCGGTGCACGTCGAGGTGAGCGGACTCCAGCCCGGCGCCGAGTACTTCTACCGATTCCGCGCCGGTCAAAACATCAGCCCCGTGGGCCGTACCAAGACGGCACCGGCCGCCGGCGCGCGACTGGACCGCTTCGCCTTCGCGTTCGCCAGCTGCCAGAACTATCCCGCGGGCTTCTACAACGCCTACGCGCACATGGCCGAAGAGGACCTCGACCTCGTCGCGTTCCTCGGTGACTACATCTACGAGGGCAGCGGACAGAGCACGATCGGCCGCGGGCACGCGCCGGCCCGGGAGATCTGGACCCTGGCCGACTACCGCGTCCGACTCGCCCAGTACAAGACCGACCCGAATCTGCAGGCCGCGCATGCGGCTTTCCCGTGGGCCGTGGTGTTCGACGACCACGAGGTCGAGAACAACTGGGCCGGGGACATCTCGCAGCCCGACAACGAACCCGATGCGGATCCTGCGGTGTTCCGCCAGCGGCGGGCGCAAGCGTTCCATGCCTACTACGAGCACATGCCGCTCCGCCGGGCGCAGCGCCCGTCCGGGCCGGACATCCGGATCTACCGCCGGTTGACCTTCGGCGACCTGGTCGACATGCACCTCCTCGACACCCGCCAGTACCGCGACGACCAAGAAATCACGCCCGAGCAGCGCCTCGACCCGTCCCGCACCATCCTCGGCGCCGAGCAGAAGCAATGGCTGCTGAGCGCGCTCTCCGGTCCGACGGCGCGATGGAACATCCTTGCGCAGCAGGTGTTCTTCTCCCAGCGGGACTTCGCCGAAGGCGAAGCAACCCGCCTCAGCGACGACGCCTGGGACAGCTACCCGGTCGAGCGCAACACCATCCGCGACCACCTGGCGCAGGCCAGCAACCCAATCGTGATCACCGGCGACGTGCACACCAGCTACGTCGCCGACATCAAGGCCGACTTCAACGACCCCGCCTCGGCCACGATCGGCAGCGAGTTCGTCGGCACCTCGATCAGCTCGGGCGGCGACGGCGTCGACAACAACGCCGGCGACGCGGTGCAGCTGCAGGAGAATCCGCACATCAAGTTCATCAACCGCAAGCGGGGCTACGTCCGCAACATCATCACCCCTGACAAGTGGACCACCGACTACCGCGTGGTCGACTACGTCACCCGGACCGGCTCCCCCATCAGCAACCGAGCCAGCTTCGCCATCGAAAACGGCCGCCGCGGCGTACAACCCGCCTGACAGCAACACGAGCGAACCGGTGCACTGCCCCCGAAAGCCCCTCGGGACCGTGCACCGGCCGCTGGTGGACACTACAGACCTCAGGAAGGGGAAGAGAGTGCCCGCTCCTGGGTTCGGGCGACGTCATGCGGTCAGCGTATGGCCCGCGGGCTGGTCTCCACGTCTGTGCCCGCGAGGCCGGCTATGGCAACGCCATAGCGCTAACGACCCTGCGCACCGCAGACCGGCCGACTCAAACTCGACGCCAAGCCGAGCATAGGGCCCATGCAAAACCCATGCTTTATGACCGCACACCCCTGCGTGCCCACCATCCGCGTTGACAGCGCCTCGGATGAAAAGGCGGGATGGGTGTGACACAGGATGCGTGGAATCGACTGGGCGGGGTCGTGCTGTCCGTGACGCGGATCGTCGTGTCGTTCATGTTCATGCTGCATGGCATATCTGGCCTGTTCGGCGTGCTGGGCTCGCCTTACGCCGCACCGTTGTTCGTGTGGCCGTCTTGGTGGGCGGGGTTGATCCAGTTCGTCGGCGGTGGGCTGGTCCTGCTCGGGCTTTTCACCAGGCTGGCCGCGCTGGTGTGCTCGGGCACGACGGCGTACGCGTATTTCAGCGTGCATCAGCCGAAGGGACTGTTGCCGATCCAGAACGGCGGGGTTCCAGCCGCACTGTACTCGTGGTTCTTCTTGCTGATCGCGGTGCTGGGCGCTGGACCGTTCGCGCTCGATGCGCTGCTCCGCCAAGTCCGGCAAGCTCCTCCGCGCACGCAGGCACGCGCGTAGTGAGCGCGGGGGACCCGAACCCGCTATGGGTCACCATCGGATTCAGGAAAGGGGAACGCGCGTCCGGGCGCAGCGTGCCCAGCAGCGTCGAGGTCACCGTCTCAGAGCCCGTCGACTGGACGCCGCAGGGTCATCATGTGTGCTCGCCTTCGATCACGACGCCCTTGGGTTTCAGCTGTTCGCACAGCCAGTCGGCGACCTGCTTGGTCAGCCGCTCCTGGACCTGCGGTCGTAGGCGAAGTGCGCGACGACCGAGGCCAGCTTGGACAACCCCAGGATCCGATCGCCGGGCAGGTAACCGACGTCAGCGGTGCCGACGAAGGTAGGCGGGCAGCCATCAGGCGGAGGGATTCGACCACGCCTGGTCGAATCCCTCACATGTCGGGACTATGAGACGCACCGCGTTCAGTAATCGGCCGCCTTTCGACAGGATCGGCCTGTCGTGCCGTCCTGCCGCAACCCTCGCGTAGGACGCGGAAGAAGGTCTCACATGTCAGATCGGCAGGGCGGCCAGTTGCTGATCAGTGATCAGGCCCTGGCCGATCTGCGGGCCCTTCGCCGCTCCCCGGCTTCGGTACGCAGCACCGCACCGAACAGCGGGCGCCGGGGCGAACCCGCCGTGGTCTGCCACCTCATCCAGAATCAGGACAACGCAGACGCAGACGGCGATCAGGCGTAGTAGCGCGAAGCCCGGTCTACTGGGGCAAGGCCGCGAGTTTGTGCGCTACCTCGACAAGATCGCTGCCGATGACGTCGGCCGGAATGAAGACGTCTGCGTAGTGCTTTTCGAGGCGGCTGGCCCAGCCGGTGGTGAGTCCGGCACGTTTGGCGCCGTGGCAGTCGAAGGCGTGCACGGCGACCAAGCAGACCTCGGCGCCGGAGTGCCCGATCTGTTCCAGCGCGTACTCGTAGACTCGGCGCGGTGGTTTCCAACTGTGTACGTCAGCCACGCTGATGACCTGGTTGACGTAAGCGCGCAGCCCGTTGTGTTCGAGGAAGTCGTTGGTGGTCTCGGCGGTGCCATTGCTCAAGCACGCCACGGAGATCCCCGCCGCAGCGAGGGTTGTCATGGCTGCCTCGACGTCGGGATGCGCGGGCAGTTCACCGAAGCCCGACAGCACGTACGCCACAGAATCGTCATCGAGTTCGCCACGGCCAAGCGTGCGCAGTGCTGCCGCGGCCACCGTCGGGAATGGTTCGTAGTCACCGGCCAGCGTCAAGGCCATGCCGTCACGCAGCAGCCGGTCGAACCACCGTTCCAGAAGACCCGGCGCGAGACCGACCTCCGCGAACCGGGGACGCAGGGGTTCCAATGACATGAGCGTTTCGACGACGTCGAACGCCACTGTTCGGGGCCGGCTGGGCATGCAAGTCTCCCGTCTGGTTGTCGTCGACCGCCCGGTCCGCGACGAGTGTTGCCCGGTGGTGGGTATACCGAGGCTTCAGAAGGTGATTCTGGTGATTGCGGGACAGGCGCACTCGGCGAAGGTACCGCTTCATTGTGGACACTCGCGTGGTCAGGCGGCAGCAGGAGAATCCCCGCCCTGGACGCCGCCGATGTCGCCATCGAAACCGCCGACGTTCTGCTGGGAGCCATGTGCCCACCACGGCTGGTGATGTTTCCGCACTGTTGCCGGAGCGTAATCGTCCCGCCTGTTCGGGGTTTTCCCACGCCCGCAGGCCGGACGTGGAAGCGGTGAAAGCGCCTTCGCGCTCGTTCGGGGAGGTTCACCATTGCTGCAGCACGAGGCTGATGGCGGTGGCGGCGGCCGCCGGTGACGACGGTGAAGCCGATCTCGCCGAGGTTGTCGCCGAGCAGGATGGCCAGCGAGTCGCGGACCGATGCCTACATGGCGCGGCTTTCCACGATGGCGTCGACGATGGTCTCGATGCGGTCATCGGTGACCACGAGGTCGGCGGCCTCTCGCGCCGCTGGGGTCGCCCGTTCCCCCTAGTGCGATGCCGATGTCGGCCAGCCGGATCGCCGGGGCGTCGTTGGCGCCGTCCCCGGTCACCGCGACCACGCGGTCGTTGCGCTGCAGGGCGTCCTCGGTGCTGATCGCGGTCATCTGCGACACCGTCATCTGCGAGACACCGACCAGCGCATCGAGGGCACCGGCAGCGCTGGCCACCGTGGCGACGGTCGTGGCCGCCTCCAGGTAGTCCGGCGACACGCTCATGCTGAAGAACATCCGACGGGCACCGTCGACGGCGGCGGCCACGTCGGGCCAGGCGGGTGAGGTCTCCCAGCACCACCTGGGCACCGAGGGCGCGCAGCAACTCCGCGCGGTGGTCGTCACGACGCACTAGCGCCCGCACAGGCAAACCGCGCGCCAGCAGCAGTTCGACGACGCTGCGGCCCACTCCGCCAACGCCTCCCCCGGCGCCGGTGACGAGGATGGGTTCGCTGCCGATTATTGCGACGCCTCCCTGCCTTCGGCCATGGCATCACCGCCAGCCCACCATTGACCTAACGGCCACGAACAAGTCAGGAAGAAGGATCCACTGCAGATCATCCGGCTTCCCGCCAGCTTCGGTTGTTGCGGCACACACCTGATCCGGCCTTCCAAGACCCGGGACCAAATGCCGTCCGACAGACAAGCTGGTAGCTCCCACCTGAGCACAGACGGGAGCTACCCACGGGCTGAATGCTCGGGCTCAGTGCTGCGAGCTGCTGGAATGAGGTTTCGAGGACTGCGAGGGCGCGATCAGCAGCCCCAGCCACCCCAACCGTCGACTTCAGGAGCCATCGCTGTAGTAGACGTGTTCCGGATGCGGATGGCTGAGGAAGTCGTGGTGCGAGATCTCCCAGCCGTAGGCTCCGGCGTGGCTGAAGACGAACACGTCACCGGCCCGGATCTGTGCCACCGGCACGTTGCGGGCGAGCACGTCTTTGGGAGTGCACAGCTCGCCGACCACGGTGACCCTTGCGTCGCGCAGCTCCGGACGCGGCGCGGTCGACGACCACTGCTCCACCGGCAGCACGGTGAACGGGTGGCTGTGCTGCCAGGAGGCCGGGAGCCGGAAGTGGTGGGTGCCGCCGCGCACCAGCGCGTAGTCGACGCCGTGGTTGCGCTTCACGTCGAGGACTTCGACCGCGTACGAGCCGGATTCGGCGACCAGGTATCGGCCGCATTCGAAGTCGATCTCCCGCAGGTGGTCGGGGAATCCGTCGACCACCGCGGGCAGTTCCCGGGCGAAGTGCGGCCAGTCGAACTGGTCGTCCAGGTCGGCGTAGTTCACACCGATCCCGCCGCCGACGTTGAGCACCTCGCAACGCAGTCCGAACTCCCGCTCCCACCCGGACACGGTGCGCCGGTAGTGCTCCAGGAGTTCCAGATGTGCCGGCGCGGAAAGGTTGTTGGACAGCGAATGCAGGTGGAAGCCGGCCAACCTCACCCCGGGAAGGGTCTGCGCCGCGATGATGGCATCGGGCAGGACCTGCTCGGAAATCCCGAACTGGGTGGGGCGCCCGGCCATCGCCAGGGTCGCGCTCGGGAACGGGCCGGCGAGGTTGACCCGCAGCAGCACGTCCGCGGTGCGCTCGAGCCGAGTCGCGGCTTCGGAGATCCGGTGCAGTTCCAGCACGCTCTCCGCGTGCAGGCGGGTGACGCCCTGCACCAGCGCCTGCTCGATCTCCGGCGGTGTCTTGGCCGGCCCGCCGAAGATCACCGGGATCTCCGCTCCGATCGCCCGCGCCTTGGCCAGTTCCCCACCTGAAGCGACCTCGAACCCGGCGACAAGTGGCGCCAGGGCGCCCAACAGCCGATCGTCGCTGTTGGCCTTCATCGCGTAGAACATCCGGCACCGCGTCGGTAGTGATTCCACTGCGGTGCGGATGTGTTCGGTGAGCTGGTCGAGGTCGTAGGCGAACAGGCACACCGGCTCGCCGCCGACGCGGTCCTGCACGAGTTTCACCAGTTGGTCACGCATTGGTCCCCCGGTGCTGGTCGAGGTGGGTGCGCAGCGCACGGGCCGCCAGGCCGCGTTCCTCGCCGAGGACGAAGGTCCGGACACCGGCGGCTTGCCACTGCTCGTGGTCTTCTCGGGTCCTCGGGATCGCGCAGAACGGCACGTCGTGCGCCTCGCACTCGGCGTGCACGCGCTTGAGTGCTTCGCGGACCTTCGAGTGCCGGGTTTGCCACGGCACGCCGTAGGACTGAGACAGGTCAGCGGCACCTTCCAGCACCAGGTCGACTCCTCCACCGGCCAGGATCGCCGGGAGTTCGTCTACGCCTTCCGCGTCTTCGATCATCGCGATCACCATGATCTCCTCGTTGGCGCGACGGACGTACTCGGTCAGCTCGATGCGTCCGAAGCCCGGTACCCGACCGCCGTTGAGGCTGCGCATGCCCTCCGGCGCGTACCGTGCGGCCCGGATCGCCGCATCGAGATCGGCTCTGGTCCGCACGTGGGGCACGACCACGCCCAGCGCGCCCGCGTCGAGTGCGCGCAGGATCGCGCCCGGATCGGCTTCCGGAACGCGGACGAAGGCGACCAGGTCGACGGCTTCTGCAGCGCGGGTGAGGTTTTCCAGCTGCTGCGGGTCCACGAGGCTGTGCTCGGTGTCCAGGATGACGAAGTCGTACCCGGCACAGCCGATCATCTCCACCAGCGTGGGAGACGGGATCGAGCAGAACAGCCCGTAGCTCTCGCCGCTTCCGGAAAGGCGTTCCTTGACGGTGTTGTGCCTCAGCACCGGTCCACCTCCGCGAGCGGGTTCGGCACGGTGTGCAGCCGGAGTTCGGTGTCGGGCAGCAGTCGGCGGGTGGTCAGCTTCTCCACCTCGATGGCCGGGGTGAACACGTCGAACAGCGCGAAGCGGTCGGCCAGTTCGCCGAACCGCTGCTGGTAAGCGCGGATCTCGTCGCGCACCAGCCACCAGAAGCGCTGCTCGTCGAGGTCGCAGCGGTCCGCGAGGAAGATGGCGAGCTCGCCCAGGTTGATGAAGAAGAACGCATCCAGCAGGAAGTCGGTGACCAGGCCCAGTTCGTCGGTTTCGACGAACGAGTTGCGGTTCTGGTGGTGCGCAGGGGTCCCCGCCAGCTCCGGGCACAGCTGCGGCTCGGCGAGGTGCGCACGGGAGAACCGAACCCCGTCGTGGAAGTCCTTCAGCACCACCCTGGTCGGCGCGCCGTTCTCGTGCACCAGCACCATGTTCTGCGCGTGGGATTCCAGTGCGATGCCGTGTCGGCAGAGCAGGTGGACCAGCGGCAGGACGCTCACCCGCACCAGGCTCCGCACCCATTCCTCGACACCGAGCTCGTGCACCCACGGCTCGATCAGAGGTCTGCCGTCGACTTCGCACGCGGTCAGCCCGGTGAAGGGCACTGCGCGCTCCCCCGGTTCGAGGTGCCGGTGCAGGCTCTCCCGCCAGATGCAGGCCAAGGCTCCGTAGGTGTCCGCCTGCAGCAGCCCGGGCTCCGGGGTCACCGCCACGCCGAGCTCCTCGCCGAGCAGGACGGGGCGCAGCTCGTCGCGCAAGTAGTCGTCTCCGGCGACGACCTGCCGCAGCCAGTCGGTGATGCGCGGCGCGTTGTGCACGGTGTGCGCGGCCAGACCTCGGCTCGTCGAGGTGTTCACGATGGACATCGACAGCTTCAGGTAGGGCCGCTGCGGAGCGTCCCAGCAGGCCAGCGTGCGGATCGACTGCTGCGCGCCGAAGTCATCCGGATCGGTCCCGAGCGGGATCAGCTCACCACGGCCGAGCTGGTCGGAGAACGCCCTGGCGATCCGCTCCCGCCACTGCCACGGGTGCACCGGGACCAGCGCGTAATCGCGCGGATCGTGCCCGAGTTCCTCGATGCGGCGGTGGAATTCGACGGCCGCCGGACCGAGCTGGTCCGCCACGTACTGGTCGTCGACCGATGCGGAGGCGCTGATCTCGGTGATGCGGCGATGAGCGGCCAGCCACAGCGGGCGCACCGGGTTGGCGAACTCCGGCCCGAAGGCGATGCTGTCCGCCGCGTCGAACCCTAGCCGTGATTTGTACGTGGGGTGGTAGCGGTGGCCATCGGTGATGGCCGATTCCAGGGTGTCGTAGTCCGCAGTGGACAGAGCTGTCCGCCGCTCGGTGCGGACGTGCTCCGACAGCGCGTCCTTGAACAGGGTCTCTTCCAGCTCGCGTGCGAAGCCGGTCAGGTGCTCGGCATCGGCGTCCAGCGAGTCGCGCACCTCGGCCAGGAACAGCGTGATCGACTCGGCCTCGACTTCGCCGCGCTGCACCACCGAGGTGAGGCCGACGCGGTCGAAGCCGAACCGGCGCACCGCGCGGAACGAGTAGCCGACCTCCGCACCGGCTGCGTCCACGCCGTCGACGAAGTGCTCGTCACCGTCCTGCCTGGTCTTCAGCGCGCCTTCGTAGACCAGGGACTCCACCAGCTGGCGGAACACCCGGCGCCGCACGGTCTGGAAGCTCGGTGCGGTCAGTGCCGCCTGCACCAGCTCCGCGGTCATCGGTTCACCTCGCGAATCGGGTTGGGGACATCGACGTAGAGCGGGCGCTCGCCGCGCTCAGCGAACCGGCTGAGCAGGTTCGCCTTCGCCGGCAACGCCGGTGCTTCCAGCAGTTCCGCGGCGTAGCGACCGGGGCACTGGTGCAGGAAGTCCCGCACCACCGACCACAGCTGCCGCTCGCTCGCGGGCGTGAACCGGCCCAGCACCGCCACGAGGTGGCCGAAGTGGTTGGTGACGAGGTGGTAGCGCAGGCGCATCCACGCTTCGGCGTCGTCGTAGAGCACCGGGCTGTCCGGCGGCACGATCCCGGGCCGGACGCGGTTGCGGCTGGCGCTGGCGCCTTCCATGTCGCGCACGAAGAACCACCGGGGCCAACCGTCCTCGACGTGCAGCAGGGTGTTCTGCACGTGGGCCTCGAAGCTGATGCCGTGATCGGTGAACACCGCGAGCACCGGCCCCAACGAGATCCGCAAGTACTCCAGGAGCCAGTCGGCGACGTGTTCCGGCGACAGCGGGCCCGCTGCTGCCACGAGGTCCACCAGCACTGGTGCTCGCCCGTCGGGCCGGTCTTCCAGGAGCGCGGCGAGCACCTGCGGGGCGGTCCCGGAGCAGGTGAACGAGTTTCGCCGGAACAGCACCGCGAAATCCGCCGCGAGGTCACCGACGACGTTCGGGTCGACGGTTCGGTAGCCGGTCTCCGGTAGCACCTCGAACCCGCTGTGCTGCCGGCGGTTCGCGGCGTCGCAGACCAGCCGACCGGCGTCGGCAGCGCGGCGCACGTGCTCGACCGGGTTGTTGCGGACGAAGTTGGTGATGCGCACGTGCAGTGGCAGTTTCCACGCGGTCTCGAAGCCCGGGTCGCACACCGTGCGCACCGAGGACGTCGCATACACCTCCGCGCCCAACGGCCCGAGGGGCACGAGTTGTCCCGCGTCGACCAACGCCGAGACCTGCGGCTGCCGCTGGAGGTGAGCCGCCTGCCACGGGTGCACCGGGAGCAGCTGGTAGTCGGACTGGTCTGCGTGCAGGGCGGTGCGGGCCTTCTCCTCGACTTCGGCCGGGATCCAGGGCCCGTCGGCCACCCGGTCCTCCAGCAGCAGATCGGGTGCCACCGCCCAGTGGTGCAGCTGGAACGACGCACCGAGTTCCGGTGCGTAGCGGGCGAGCTCGTCGTCGCTGAATCCCTCCGCACTCTTCGGCGTCGGGTGGAACGGGTGCCCCAACAGCAACGACTGCTCGGCGTGCCGGGTGATCTCCGCAGGGGTGGCGGGGCTGGGGCGCGGTTCGCGGGCCAGGTAGCGCGCCGTCCTGGCGACGCTGTTGGCGACCTGGCGGCAGAACTCCTCCGCCGCCCCCGCCGGCGCCTCGGCTCCCCGCTCGGCAAGCTCGTCGGCGATCAGCGCTACGAATTCGTCGTGGCCGACCGGGGTCCGGCTGCCGTCGGCGAGTTCCCGGAACACCTCAGGGCCGTAGGAGTGGTGGCCGAACTCCGACCGGTACCGCACCTCGGCTCGCAGCACTCCGTCCGCAGTCTGCAAGGGAATCCGCAACGCGTCGCCGCTCACCTCTCCGTCAACTTCCCGCACCAGCGCGTTGAGCATGCGCTGTCGCGCCGCAGTACGTGCCGAAACGTCCTTCACTGCAACACCTTCTCGCGAATCTCAGCCGGTCGGACGGACTCCGCGCCGGATCTCGGTCGGCCGACCAGGGCCAGCAACGCGCTCACGCCCAGCAACACTCCGATCAGGGAGAACACCGCCGTGGGCGGCAACAGGACCGCCAGCGCCGCACCCGCGAGCGGTCCGAGCACTTGGCCGAGGTCGAGCACGCCGGTGCTGAAACCGAAGGCGGTGCCGCAGCCTCGATCCGGCACCTGGCGAGCCGTCACGTGCAGCACCGACTGCACGAGGGCCGCGAAGCAGAAGCCCTGCACCAGCCGCAACGGCACCAGCATTTCCACGCTCGCTACCGCTTGTAGCGCTACCGCGAGCCCACAACACGCAGCAGCCACGGCGAAGCCCAGCTGCGCGGGTCGGACGTCGTTGCGGCGACCCCACCACGGACTGCCCGCACACGACGCCAGCCAGGTCACCGCCTGCAACACGCCCACCCAGACCGCCGCACTCGCGGCCGAACCCGTCACCAGTTCGACCTGCGGCGCGAACACCACCACCAACGCGTAGATCGCGGCCTGAGCCGCGAGCCCGGCCAGCAGCATCGAACGGGTCTCCCCCGACCGCAGCAGGATCCCAGCTACCACCCGTGCTGATCGACGTTGCCGAACCCGGCCCGGTGGTTCGGTCAGCAGCACGGCGGCCAGCACGCTGGACATCGCGAGGAGCCCTGCCACCACCGCGAACAACGGGCCGAAGCCGAGCCGCCCGGTAAGCAGTCCGCCCACCAGCGGCCCGAGCAGCGATCCCGCTGCGGTGGCGCCGAACAAGGAGCCGAGCGCACGGCCGCGGCGGTTGCTCTCCGCTGATGCGTTCGCATACGCGGCTGTCGCGCTGACCACGCCGCCGCAAAGGCCCTGCAGCAACCGACACACCAGGAACTCGCCCGGAGTGCTCGCCAACGCCATGAGCGCGATGGCCAGGCCCAGACCGGCGTGCGCGCGCACCACCATCGCCTTGCGGCCGAAGCGATCGCCGACCCAACCCCACAGCGGTCCGCTGACCAGCTGCACGACCGCTGGCGCCGCCAGCGAAACTGCCGTCCACCAGGGGATTTCAGCTTCCGGCGTGCCCAGTCCGGCCAGGTAGAAAGGCAACAGCGGAACCACGATGGTCAGTCCCGCGGTCGCGGCGAACTGCCCCAGGCAGAGGACGGCGAACGTCCGCCCCGACGATCGCATCACCCCACCGCCCCGACGGCCAACGGATTCGGGACAGCACCCAGACCAGCGGGCATGCTCACCCCGCTGGACCGGCCCTGGCGCAGCAGCGACCCCAGCACCTCGCGGCTGGGCCAGGTCTCGGCGTGCAGCAACCGAGCACGCAGGACCTCGGCGACCGCGGCCGGCAGCGGCTCCAGGCATTCGTCCACCGCAACGCGCAACTGCGCCCACAGCACAGCTTCATCCAGGTCGAAGTGGCGGCACAGCGCATCGGCGATGCCGTAGAGGTTCACCTGGAAACCGAGGGTCTGCAGGTAGCCGACCAGCGATTCGGCCGACTCCAGCCGAAGTGACTGCGGAGCCCCGGGCTTGATCGCGTACGCCGGATCCCTCGTCCCGGCTCTCGCCATCCACTCCGGGAACAGCCGCAGCGTGTCGTGGTCGCGGAGCAGGAAACGCTGCACCCGCGCGCCACGGAGCTGCACCACCACGTTCTGCCCGTGCAATTCCGGCAGTACCCCGTAGCGCAGGAAGGCGAACCCGAACTCGCAGAAAGACCGCGCCAGCTCACCGAAGAACTCCACCGGGTCGAACCGGTCCGAGATCGCCGGGGCCAGCACGTCCCATTCGTGCGCGGCCAGCGCGGCCATCGGCAGCACCAGCCCGTCCACCTCGGGGTAGACCCGCACCTGGGCGGCGAGCTGCCCGGGCCGATCGCCGAACTCGTCAGCCGGGTCGTGCCAGCCGCACCAGATGCGCTCGTCGCACAGCGCGGTCCTGCGTCTCAGCACGGGATCCCGGGTGACGAGGTCGCGCATGGTCTCCTGCGCCCGCTCGGCGTTGGCGAGGTAGCGCGGGGGCAACAACCTCGTCGCACCCAGCGTCGCCACTCCGAGCGGCAGCTTGACGTGGCACCGGGTCTCCGGCGCAGTGGTCAGGGTGCGGATCGACGCGGTGGGGTGAAACCGGCCGAGGTCGCGAACCAGCGGGACCACCGTCCCGGCGGCCAGTTCCTCGGCGAACTGCACGGGCAGCACGTGGTCGAACTGCCACGGATGCACCGGAATCGCCAGGTATTCGCCATCGACGGTGGACCGCCGCACGTCAGCGAGCACCCGCTGCGCGACCTGGTCGAGGACCAGGTCGGGCAGCCGCCGCGAATCGGAGCCGGAACCGAGGCGGATCCGGTCCCGGCGCACCGCCACCCAGTCCAGACCCAGCGGCTCGGTGCGCATCGGCCCGTAGCGGGCCACCTCAGCGGCGTTCCAGCCCGCCACGGCCCGCGCCGCGGGGTGGAAGGGGCGGTTGCGCGTCGCCGCCAACCGCTCCCCCTCCAGCAGCCGCCCTTCCTGGGGTGCCAGGTCCAACTCGGCGCGCTGCCCGAGCAGCACCGCCGCGTGCTCCACCGCGGCGCGCACGTCCTCGGACACCTCGTCGGCGCCACCGAAGTCATCGCACACCAGCGCAAGCAGCTCCTCCGGTCGCAACGGCCGCACCGCCGAACCGCCGCCGAACCAGACCGGCCCCCGGGCATACCGGTAGTGCTGCAACCCGCCACCCGGCCGCACCCGGCAGCACACCCACCCGGCCGCCAGCTTCACCCGGCACCACTGCTCACCGATCGCCAGCAGCTCACCGGCGAGCTCTTCGGGCCGGCCGAGCTCGATGCCGTTGCCGAACCCGGCCAGGCCCTCCTGGAGCAGCGCGTCGACGAGGTCGCGCGCCACCAGCTCCGCAGCTCCCAAGCACATCAGTACAGGTCCAGCCAGGTCCCGACGCCCAGGTTCTTCGCCCGCTGGTACACCGCGCCGGCGCAGGCGATGTCCTCGACCGCCATGCCCATCGGGTTGAGCAGGATGATCTCGTCGTCGTCGGTGCGCCCGGGCTTGGTCCCGGCCAGGATCTCGCCGAGCTCGGCGTGCAGTCGTTCGCGGGAGAACGAGCCTTCCAGCACCAGCTGGTTGATGATCTTCTTCTCCCGGTTGCTCTGCTCCCAGTCGTCGACCACGACCTTGTCTGCGTTGAGGAAGACATCCTTGTGAACGTCCATGATGGACACGTTGCACAGCAGAGCACCCCGCTTGATCCAGCTGAACGGGATGTAGGGCTGGCTGGTGACCGTGCACGGCACGATCAGATCGCCGGCTCGCACGGCGTCTTCGGCGGTGTCGGCGACCCGTGCCTTGACCGCCGGTCGATCGATGCTGATCCGCTCGGCGAGCGCGTGCGCCGCCTCCGGGTGCTGATCGTGGAGGTGGACCGTCTCGATGTGCCCGAACTGCTGCAGCAGCGCCGTGATCTGGGTGCGACCGATCACCCCGCAGCCGACCAGCGCGACGTCCGTGAAGCCGTTGCGCGCCAAGTGCTGGGCCGCCAAGCAGGTCACCCCAGCGGTTCGCCATGCGCTGATCAGGCTGCCTTCCAGCACGGCCACCGGATAGTTGCTCTCCGGGTCGTTGAGCACGATCACCGCACTGGCCCGCTCCCGACCACGCCGGACCGGATTGTCGTGCTTGCTGCCGATCCACTTGATCCCGGACAGCCCGGGCTCACCGACATGCGCGGGCATCGCGATGATCCGGTCCGCGATGTGCCCGCCCTTTCCGGAGGCTCGCAGGTACGGCTTGAGCGGCTGCACGGTCTTGCCCTCCGCGTGCGCGATCAGCCCCTCGCGCAAGGCCTCCACGTAGAGCTCGGCTTCGGCACCACCGACCGCCTCGATGTCGCTGCGGCTCAGGTAGAGCATCTTCGGCGATTCCTCAATGGACACGGGATCTCCTCATCGTCATTTCGTGCAGCGCTGCCGGGCGGCGGCGAGCCAGTCGTCGTCGTAAACCAGGTCCAGGTAGCGGTCGCCGCGGTCCGGGAACACCGCGACCACCCGGCTGGGGCGGGGCAGGCGGGGCAGCGTGCGCCGTATCGCCGCGACCACCGCTCCGGTGGAGCCGCCGGCGAAGATGCCTTCTGCGGCCAGCAGGTCGCGGCAGCCCATCGCCGTTTCGAAGTCGTTGACGTGCACCACGTCGTCGATCTCCGCGGGAGCGAGCAGCTCCGGCACCCGGCTGGCACCGATTCCCGGCACGTCGCGCGGCCCTGCTGGGCCGCCGAAGATCACCGATCCCACGGCGTCGACCGCGACCACGCGCAGCTCCGGGAAGCTCTCCCGCAGCCGTCGGGAGCACCCGAGCAGGCTGCCGGTGGTGCTGACCGCGCCGAACAAGTACGAGGGCGGCCGGACCAGCTGCTCGGCGAGTTCGGCGCCGGTGCCGTCGTAATGAGCCTGCCAGTTCCGGTCGTTGGCGTACTGGTTGATCCAGATCGCTCCCGGCGAGCCCACCACGATCTCCTGCACCCGGCGGATCCGGGTGTGCAGGTAGCCGCCCATCTCGTCCGGTTCGGTCACCAGGTCGACCTCGGCCCCGAGGTGACGCAGGATCGCGACGTTGGCACGGGCGGCCTTGGGGTCGAGCACGCAGGTGAATCGCAGGTCGTGGAGGCGCGCGGCGATGGCCAACGCAATCCCGAAGTTGCCGGAACTGCTCTCCACCAGGTGACTTCCGGGGCGGATGGACCCTTCGCGCAGTCCACATTCGACGATGTGCCGCGCGGAGCGGTCTTTCATGCTCCCGCCGGGATTCATCAGCTCAAGTTTCGCGATCACCTCGACATCGGGTTCGGGGAACAGCCGGTTCAGCGCGACTGCGGGCGTGTTGCCCACGCACTCGAAAACGGACTCGGCGACGGATTCGGTCAGAGTGTCGACAGCCACGTTTCTCCTCAGCTCGACGACCGGAACGGGCAGGGCGACGGCCGGAACGCTAGCAAAGGTTAGGCTAACTTAATAGGAAGATGAAAAGAGATGACGACCACATCGATGCGGCGAAATTACCTCGACCGGCGTATCGCCACTCGCGGCATCGGACCAGTACGCGCGTACCAATGTCGCCATCCGGCTTCGGATCCGGAAAGACACCAAACCCGTTTCGCCGCACCTCGGAGGCGGGCGAGCGCAGCCAATCTGTCCACAATGACCACTGCCTGAGCCGTGATTCGCTCGCAACGCCAGTCGCGAGGCGTCCCGGGCAGCGCGACGCCGAGCCATCCGGAGAGCAGGTTTACGCGGGTAAGTTTCACTTCGGTAACAGGTCTGGTTACGCTCATGGCTAGTCGATGAAGGCTTGTCCGCAGCCATTCCCCCTGGTGATCGCCGTCAATAGCGTGCCGCTGTGAACAGACTCCTACGCGCAGCGGCGAGCATCGGCCTCGCATCGCTGTTAGCGGTCTTCGGACTGGGCGCCGCACCAGCCGGCGCCCATGTCTCCCCACAACACGGTGAACTCGTCGTCGCCGGCCACGGCGGCACCACCAGCGGTCGGTTGATCGTGCACCGCGACATCGTCTCGGCGCAGGACGCCGGCGGGTGGGCACAACGCCTGCTGTCCGAGCCCTGCGCGGCGACCGGTTCGGGCGTACCGGGCGACAGCGGCGGCGTCCCCGAAGGCGTCGTCGTCGAGCTGGCCTGGAACTGCCCCGTCGAGCAGCTCGATCTGGCCCCGCTGCTGGCGGAAGCCGGGCTGTCGCAAGTCGTCGTGGAGTTCGGCGGCACCACCGCGAACGCGACGCCGGAGCTGCCCATCGTGGATGCCACGGGCGCTCACGAGCCGCCGCAGTTCCCGGTTCTCGCCGTGCTGCTCGCCGCCGCGTTGCTGCTGGGCGTCATCGCTTTCCGCCGGTACGCGCCGGGGATCCGGGAAGTGGCTTCTCGCGCTCGCCGTCCATTGCGGGTGGCCATCGCGGGAGTGCTGGCCACGGCGTCGTTGACGCCTGCGGCGGCTTCGCGGCTTCGGCGGCTTCGGCGGCTTCGGCGGCTTCGGTGGCTTCGGCGGCTTCGGCGGAGACCGTGCCCGTTCAAGGCACGGTTTTCGCCGACACCAACGGAAATGGCACGAGGGACCCCGGTGAAGCTCCGCTGCCGGGCGTGTCGGTGACCGATGGTGCGGTGTGGGCCACGAGCGGGCCCGACGGGTCCTACCGCATCGACATCGACCCGGCCCGGCGCGAAACCGATCTCGTCAGCGTCGTCTCCCCCAACGGCTACACCCGGTGCTGCGCGCGGACTTCGTGCCGCAGTTCTTCCACGAGGTGACCGAATCGCGGACCGGCGTCGACTTCGCGCTCGTGCCCGACGCGAATGCGGCCAACCCGACCGAGAAGTGGCTGATGGTCTCCGACACCGAGGTCGGCAACCGCACCGACCGGGAGGCCACCACGGCGCTGCCGCGCTGGACCGGCCAGGTCAACGCTATGTCCGAGGTGGACGGCGCGACGATGACGATCACCACCGGTGATCTCACGGTCACCGACTACGCCGCCGAACCCCGTCGGCAGGGCGGCTACGACCTGCTGCGCAAGGGCCTGACCGACGGCGCGCTGGGCCATCCCGTCTACCCCGTCATCGGCAACCACGACTTCGGCGGCACGGCCACCTCGGTCGGCTACGGCGGCAGCGTGGAGTACTGGCGCCGCAACGTGGGACCGGAGTGGTACAGCTTCGACCGCAACGGCCGCCACATCGTCGTGCTGGAGGACAACTACGGCGCGAGCGGCCTGGCGCCGCAGCTGGGGTGGCTCCGCGAGGACCTCAAGCGGCACGCCGTGGGCAAGCAGGTCTTCGTCTTCGCCCATCGATCGCTGTTCACGCGCTGGGGTCCCGGGGCCGGGATGCAGCCGATCGTCGACGAGCTCGCCCGCTACGACGTCCGGATGTTCGCTGCCGGGCACAACCAGCAGGCCGAGTTCCGCCGCGGTGCCTTCGATCGCTCCGTCGAGGTCAACAACCAGGGCACCTATGGAATCGACGGCACCCGCCCGGACTACAAGATCATCGACTTCAGCGACATCACCGACGATCCGGCCACGAAGACCGACGAGGACACCGGTTATGTCACCGGCACGCACCGGCAATTCGACGTGGACGACGACACCGCGCTGGTCAGCCCTGCGCAGGGCAGCGTCCACCCGACGAGGCGCGACATCCCGGTCGAGCTATACGCCGAGGACAACGGCCGCACCCCGGCCACCGCGTCGCTGATCATCCGCGACGATCGCGGTAAGACCGTGCGCGAAGAACGCGATCTGAAGTTCGGCACCAAGGTCGGCCGGCCGGGCATCGTCAACTGCTACACCGCACCCGGCGGGACGGCGGAACCCTGCCCGGAGAGCAGGACCTCGTGGACGCGGGTGAGCCACCGCGTCGGGGAGCTCAAGGCCGGGACCTACACCGCCGAGATGACCGCGGTCGACACCACCGGCAAAGCCTGGCCAGCGGCGAGGACCACGTTCCAGGTCGTCCCGGAATCCGACCTGCGGACGGCCGAGACCGGCCAGGCCTGGATTCGTCAGGGAGGCGACGAACGCGGGCGGTCCGCCAGCCCCGACGACCCGGGCGCCCACCTCGACCTGCGCTGGGCGGCCAACACCGGCGAGCAGTTCCACCTCAACGGGGCCGCCATCGTCGACGGCAAGGCGATCGTCGCATCGCAGGCGTTCGACTCGCCGTACAACATGGTGCTCGCCTACGACCTGAAGTCCGGACGGGAGGTGTGGCGGACCTATGTGGACGGTGACGCCGAGTCGTTCCCGACCGTCCACACCGGTCGGGTGTACCTGACGACCGGTGTGGGCCGGGTCTACGCCCTGAACGCCGACGACGGCAAGGTCGTCTGGGAAACGATCGACGCCGAGCAGCAGCACGGTGACACCGTCCGCCGTTACGGCCGCGCGGGTGGTCCGGTGAGCGTGTTCGACCTGCCTGCCGAGCACCGCTCGGTGGCCGTCTACCAGGAGTGGGACGGTGTGGTCTGCCGGGACGCCGGGAACGGCCAACGCCTGCCCGGCGGTTTCGCCGCCCCAGGCGGCTGGGGCGAGTTCCACAGCACGGCAATCCGCCAGCCCGGCTCGGACACCGCCTACCTGCACTCCGGATCCAGTCAAACGCTGATCGCGATGGACCTGCGCACCTGCACCCGCACGGCGGAGGTGAACACCCAAGGCGACATCTTCAGCCACTCCTCGCCGGCCTTCACCGACCCGGCCCAGGGCGATCCCAAGCTGGTGACCGTGACGCAGTCCGGGGCGCGCGGGCACGACCCGGCGGCGAACCTGGCGGTGACCTGGCACGCGAAGGCCGCTCCGCGCAACGGCGCCTGCGAGCCCGGTCCCCCTCCGGTGACCAGCCCGGCCCTATGGGGCGACATCGCCTACGTCGCGAGCACCGATGGAGTGGTCCGGGCCTACGACACGCACGCGGCCGATCCCACCAAGCCGTTGTGGGAGACACCGGTCGGTTACCTGCCCGGGGAGAACCCGGTGGAGGACAAGTGGCGCGTCGGCTACGGGTGCACCACTTCGCCCGCCGGTTCGCCGGCCATGCACGCACTGGCCACCGAAACCGTGGTCTACGCGGGCACCTGGGACGGACGCCTGCTCGTCCTCGATCGCGCCACCGGCAAGCTGCTGGCCGAGCACAACCTCGGCGGCGGTGTCGCCTCTGCACTGTCGGTCAGCGGTGACTGGCTGTACGCCCTGACCGACGACGGCACGATCCACGCCTTCGCAGCACGCCGCGCCAACGGCACTCCGTAACAACACCATCCGGCCTCACGAGCCGCGCCCGCCGCGGCTCGTGAGGCCCCATCTCTCGCCCCAACCGCCTCTTCGCACCAGGAGCTCGACCGTGCAATCTCGCAACGCGCCGTGGAAGCCGCTCCGTCGATGAAACTCCTCTACCTCGGGCAAAGCCAGCAATACGAGCAAAGCCGGCACCGGAAGACTAGGACACTGCCACCTCGATCGGGCCATCCATGTGAGTGGCACCCTGGCGGGTTCGCCTCGTACTGCGAACGCGGCTTCCGTTCGCAGTACGCATCCACATCGGGCATTCTGGCGCGAACGCGACCTGGAGCCGCGCGGGGGCACGCGGCAGTCTGCGTGGCTACAAGACCCGTTGTCTGCACTTCGACATGTGTTGGGAAGCTCATGGACCGGACGGTCAGTGCACTGGATATGGCATTCCTATGCCTGGAACGAGACATCGCACCCATGCACATCGGCGCGGTCGCGATCTTCACACCACGGCGCCCCGCCGAAGGTGCAAGATTGGCACGTCTGCTCGCGCACCGAGCCGCGCGACAACCACAGCTACACCTGCGCCTCACCACGACACCCCTGGCGCCCGGCCAGGTGCGCTGGGAAGCGCACCCCCGCTTCCATGCCGAGGACCACGTAACGACGCACCACCTGCCATCCCCAGGCACAGAACCCGAGTTGGCCGATCTCGCCGCCGAGCTCATGGCCACGCCGCTCGACCGCACACGCCCGCTATGGGAAATACACGTGATCACGGGACTGGACGCCGGCCGATTCGCCGTGCTCATCAAGTTCCACCACGCGATAGCCGATGGAGCCAGAGCTGTCGAACTCGGTTTCGGGTTGTTGGACGAAACCGACCGTGTGAGGAGGCCGCCTAGGCGATCGCCTTGTCCACCGGGGCCGAACATGCTCGATTCCACTGCGCTGATCGACGCACTGCGGCGACCAAGGCAAGCGATCGATCGAATGCTGCTCGCCACGGTCGAAAGACTGCGCGACCTCCCCGAGACCGTCGACATTGCCGCGTCGGTAATCGAGCGCGTACGACCTGTTCACCGGTCGCAGTTGGCCGCACCGCTCACGGCAGCCAAACGCGTCGACATGATCACGCTTCCCCGGCGTGATCTGCGCCGCATCAAACGCCGCTTCGGCGCCACCTCCAATGACATCATCCTGGCGATCGTCACCGGTGCTCTGCGCAACTGGCTGGACTCCCGCGGTCAACCCCTCGACGGCGGATCCCTCCGCGCGCTCGTTCCCGCCCAGCACCTCCCCGCGAACGGCACGGGGCACAATCAGCTCTCCGGCTACCTCTGCGACCTGCCCATCGCCGAGCCCGACCCTGCGGCGCGAGCGGTGAAGGTCCAGAAGTCGATGCAGCACAACAAGACTCACGGACCACGACGCGGCCCCGGAGCATTCCCCCTGCTCGCGGGAAAGCTCCCATCCATACTGCACCAGGTCATCACACCAGTCGTCGGACAGCTCGCCCACCAACTGTTCGATCTGGTGATCACCAACGTGCCTGTGCCGGACATCCCGCTCTCGCTTGACGGCGCCCCCCTTCACCAGCTTTTCCCCTTGACGCCACTTCCAGCAGGACACGCCCTGTCCGTCGCTGCTTGTCTCTACCGCGACAGCATCCACATAGGACTTCTCGCCAACCGATCAGCTGTGCCGGACATCGAAAAGCTCCACCACGCGCTCCACCAGTCTCTCTCCGAACTCGATGACCTGGTAGAGAAGCACTGATTCGACCGATTCGGCCGAACGTGCACCGCAGCCGCTGGCGTCGTCTCACGATGGGCGCCGAGAGAGTGTCACAGCCCGGCTGCGCCACGCTCCAAAACAAGCCGCGTTGCGACAATCAGGGGAGCACGGGCCTCCGAACACACTGCCGACGGCCCGTGCCCGCACTGCGAACCACGACACTCGCGCTCCGTTATTCACGCGTAGCTGCCAACGGACCGAACTTCCGGCCGCACGACCCCAACGTTCACCTGAGGTCGGTACCCGTGCTCGCTTCATCCCGGGTGACCAGGAATTTGTCGACTGCTTCCTCGCCTTTGCGCATCAGCGCACATTGTTTGTCTGCGGGGATGTCGAACTCGGTGATACCGGTGCCCGAGGTGTCAATGGTGATCGTGCGATCGCGGACCTCGGGACGGTTGAGGTGGGACTGGTCGTGTCCCACGAACGCGGTTACCAGAACCTTCTTGAGCAACTCGAACGGGGGCAGCAGCGGCAGCCCGAGCCCGGGGAAAACCTCATCGATGCCAGCAGGTAGGTCGGGCAGCAGGCGGACGCCGAACGTCGGCCAGCGGGCCGGTTCGCCGTCGGTGCGGTCGAAGATCTCGATTGCGAAGTTGGACAGCACCGCGCCGTCGACGACGAGTGAAACGTCACCGGTGACAGGATCGGTGAGCCGCCGGGGTTCGAAGACCAGCGGGAGGGACATCGACATCCGCACCGCGTCAGCGACCGACTGCTCGTCGGGATCTCGGTGCACGAGCCGGTAGTCCCACGGCAGGCGGAGGAGTCGACCATGAGTGATATCGGTGGCCAGCACGACAAGCTTGTAACGTTGATCCGCGGGCAAATCAGTGGCTCCGTCGGTGTCGCAACGCAAGTCCCCGAACGTCGAGACTCCCAGGGCTTGAAGCTCGCGGTCCAACCAGTCCCGGAAGTAGTCACCGAGGTAGGCACCACTTCTGGTCAGCAGACCCAGTCCCTCGCTGATCAATGGCAGACCCGGTGGTGCCCGATCGGGTATCCGCGCGAGGTCCAGGCGACCCAAGCAGCTGCGGATCCGTGTGGCGCCAGCACCGGCAGCCGCAAGCGCGCCGACCATGGCGCCGACCGAGGTCCCAGCGATGCGGGGGAAGCGGTAGCCGCATTCGAGCAAGCGGATGACTGCGGAGACGGTGGCCAGGCCTTTGACTCCGCCTCCTTCGAGCACCAGGTCAGCCTGCGGCACGACCAACCCTCCTGTTCTCCCGGCTTCGGGTACTGCCGCCTCACGATCCTGCACACAACCCGCACACGTTGCTCCGCGACCGCCGTCGAAGAACCTGAACAGGTGGCTCTCGTCGCAGCGATGAGTCAAGCGCCGTGCTGCAAGCGGGCTGGTACCGCACGGTCAGTTTGGCAACCCCCACGAGCAGGAGAAGCCTTGCGGGAACGCTCGAAAACACCAGGGGTTGAACAATGGCAACGAACCTCCCAGGGCCGAACCCAAGCACGTCCTCACCACCGACCAGTTGCCGACGTCCCCGCCCAACCGCGGGCCGACGAACCCGCGAACCTCGCCACCTCGATCATCAGCGCTTCCGCGTGGGCGGCGGGCGTTACCTTCGAACGCGATTCGACATCCCGGCACGACCGTCGATCGAGCACAGCACCTGCTCGACAGCCTCCCCATGGCCTGGGCGAGCGCCAAACCGATCGTGACCGGGCACTTCGACGATTGGTGCAGCAAAACGCTTACCCGCTCGGAAATGCAAGCCTTATCTACGGATACCCGTGGATTCCACCTGTCCCGGCTTCGGTGGCAATGCGTGACCCATCAAACCGGCACGGTCGAAGAACCCTGCAGCGCGCTCGACGAGTTCTGGCACACCAAGCGACCTGCCGGCCCGCGACAGCATCAGCTGATCGGCATGGATCCCGACACCTTCGCCTACGTGGGCACTCGATCCACCGGCGCCACCGCCGGCGCGTTCGCCATCTTCGGCCCCAGCTGGCGAGGCGAACTCCCCGACGGCACCGGTCAAATCACACCCTCACCGACACCGTTCGGCCTGATCATTGGCCGCACCTTGCTCACGGGCGCCGAGGACCTCCCGAACCTTCACCGCCTGCGGCGCGACTACACTAGGGCGGGGCGGCCTCGGGATTGGTCGGTTGCCAGACGTGCTTAGGCTTTGCATTCCGCAAGCCCATCGAGAACCGAGTCCGCGCCTACGTGGATATTCCTCCAGTACTGGGCACCGTCCGTCGACGGTTCTCGTGTTGTGACGGCCCGGGGGTTGCCGTGGCAATCCACGGGCCCTCGATGGACGGGTCGAGGATGCCCTCCTCCAGCCAGGAGTAACGGCCCTCCAGCACCGTTCGGGCTAGGGTGCGGTCGTGGGTGTCAGTGTTGTGCCACAGGTCCCGGAACAGCTGCTCGACGCGACATCGGGCGTGTCGGCAGAAGGTGTCTGCTAGCTCTATCGCCGAGTCGTCTTGACCGGCCGACCGCGCGTACACGCAGGCTGCGCTCATCGCGTACAACTCGGCGCCGATGTCCACGAGCCGTCCCAGGAACAGCTGTCGGTGTTCCAGCTTCGCCTGCCAGCGCGACATCCCGTAGAAGGCCTGCCGGGCGATCCGGCGGCTGGCGCGCTCGACGAACCGCAGGTGCCCGGCCAGCGGGCCGTACCCGGTGAAGCCAGACGGCAGTTGCCCCTTGCCGACCACCAACGAAGGCAGCCAGTGGGCGTAGTAAACGCCGGCGCGGGCGGCAGCTCGTGCCTTGCGCGGCAGGTCCGCCTTCGGGTTGATGATGTCGCCGGCGACCGACAGGTGCGCATCCACAGCTTCCCTGGCGATGAGCAACTTCATGATCTCGCTGGATCCCTCGAAGATCCGGTTGATGCGGAGATCGCGCAGCAGCTGCTCGACCGGCACCCCGCGTTCGCCGCGCGCGGCCAGCGACGCGGCCGTCTCGTAGCCGCGCCCACCGCGGATCTGCACTAGCTCATCAGCAGCCTGCCAGGCCAGCTCGGAGCCGTAGAGCTTGGCCAGCGCCGCCTCGATCCGGATGTCGTGCCGGTCGGCATCGGCCAGCCGACCGGACACTTCGACCAAGGCTTCCAGCGCGAATGCGGTTGCCGCAATGAACGAGATCTTGCTGGCGATCGCCTCGTGCTCACCGATGGGTTTGCCCCACTGCACCCGCTGCGCCGACCACTCGCGTGCGATCTTCAGGCACCACTTCGTGGCTGCCGCGCACATCGCAGGAAGCGAGAGCCGACCGGTGTTGAGCGTGGTCAGCGCGATTTTGAGCCCGTCACCCTCACGGCCGATCCGGTTGCCCGCAGGGACCACCACGTCGTGCAGCCGAGTCACGCCATTCTCGATCCCACGCAGACCGAGGAAAGAGTTGCGGTTCTCTACGGTGATGCCGGGGGCATCGCCTTCGACGACAAACGCGGTGATACCTCCGCGGTGCCCTTCGGAAGCGGGCACCCTGGCCATCACCATGAGCAAGTCGGCCAGCACACCGTTGGTGGTCCACAGCTTCACCCCGTTGAGGGTGTAGGTCTGTCCGTCCTGGCTTGGTACCGCCGTCGCCGCAAGCCGTGCCGGGTCGCTGCCCACGTCTGGTTCGGTGAGCAGAAAGGCGGTGATCTCGCGGACGCAACGTGGCAGGAACTCCCGCTTCTGCGCATAGGTGCCGAAATACTGGACCGGCTGTGGCACCCCAACCGACTGATGCGCCGAGAGCAGCGCGCCGATCGACGGGTGGGCCGAGGTGACAAGCATCAGCGCGCGGTGGTAGTAGACCGCCGACAGGCCCAGACCGCCGTATTCCTTGGCAATCTTGATACCGAAGGCCCCGAGGCCTTTCAGTCCGTTGATCACCTCGTCCGGGATCCAGGCATCGTGCTCGATCCGCTGCCCGTCAACCTCGGTCACGCAGAATTCGCGCAATCGTTCAAGGAACGCCTCGCCTCCGACCACGGGCTCTTGCTCAGGCAGCGGATCGATCAGATCAAGCCGCAACCGCCCGAGGAACAACTCCCTACCGAAACTCGGCAGGTCCCAACGAGACTCGCGTGCCTCCTCGGCCACCTGCCGGGCCTTCTGCTCATCGACCTTTGCCAGATTGTCCACTGTGGTCATCGCTCCCCCAGCGGCGCGTTACATACCATGAGGACAGGCCAATCATACTACCGGCGAATACACCGGGAAGTCGATCGACTCGACCCTTCACCTACCATCCGACGTTCTACAGTAGACGTGTAGTCAGGCCGCGAGCAGAACTCATTATTGATCAGTCGTATGACCAGATGCCTAGAACCCGGCTCCCGGGCCACCTGCACTAACCTCTCGCGGCTGCCGCGAGGATGCTGCGCCGTTGCTTGTGCCGGCCTTCGTAGGCAGCCACCCCTTCGCGCTCGTCCTGGTCCAGCGACCGCATGCGCTGCAGGATCTCCTCCACCGTCATATCGTCGTAGCCGACCCAGGGCTCATCTCCGAGCAACTCTTGGATGCGGCTGAGCACTGTCGAGCGGTGTCGGTTGCGCATCTCGTACGCCTCAAGCTGCCGCAACTCCCGCTGGGACAGGGCAGGCAGCTTGTGGGCGATCTGATCGACCGTGAGACTGTCGTAGTCGGCGATCGCGAGGTCTTCCTGCCCGACCGCACCCTCCGCGCGGGCGACGCCGGGCATCCAACGGGCTACGTCACCGACCTGACGGGCGCGATACTGCACTTCTTCCTGGCCTCCGCCCAGGACGGACTGGCCGCGCCCAGCCAGGGCGTCGAAGGCATCACCGGCGCGGTTCATCCATTGGTCCCGCTCCTGCCAAGCGTGTTCCACCTGCACGGGGATCGCACGTACCGCGTCGACCATCCACGCAGCTGCGCCCACCGTGGCGTACAGCGATCTTTGAGTGTCTTTGAGTAGATCCATTATCCCCCCAGTGTTCGGCGCTTCATGCCTAGTGTTCCCCAACAGACCAGGCTGGTCTCGGGGTGGCGTGCACTCCACCTGGCCGCACAGTGTGCCGGCAATCTCGTTTTTCTGTCTTCCCATGGCGGTGGGACGCCAATGCTCGATCGGCGCCCACCGCGCCCCATCCGCGGTGTGGGAGCTATGTGTTCTCACGCGGTGGCATGCAGCTGCTTGCGGAACTCCTCGATCACCGTCTGGTAAGACAGCTCGTACACGGCGTGCACGTCCCAGCTCATCAAATCCATGTATGGCTGCAGTATTTCGCTGACCTGCTGCGGATCTCCTGCTTCCAGCAGGATGAAACCGGCACCGCCGCCGGCGAGGTTGTACCAGCCCTTGATCTGGCCGGCGAGGTCAGTGTGTTGCTCGTGCTGTTCCAGCACCCGCCTGCGTACGTCCTCAACGTGCGTGTGCGGGTGCCACTTGAACCGGCAGTACCACAGCATCGCCCCTCCAAGAAAGATCAACAATAGAAACGAAGTTTTCCAAACCTTGAACAAAGACGAAAGCAACCCAGCTATGAACGCTATAGCAGGCCGCCTCAGCCAGCAGCCCCGCAGAAGAAACGCTCGACGCCTCACGCCGCCTGTCGACGTCGGCCCGTTTCCTCTGGCAGCCGCCAGATCCGGCTCGCGATCACGGTGCTGGCACCCCACTTCTTCGCCACTCGTGTGAGTGGCATGCTGGCCGCCCCGGACTCGGTTTCACGAAACGGAGCTTCGGTTCGCGCCCTACATCCGCCCCGGTCATCCTGACCAGGCGAGCGCTGTGGCGCGCAGTATCCGCGGCCCGCCGCGGCCCCAACCCCAGTCCCGTTGTCTGCACCGCAACACGTGACCGGGACTGTCAGCGCGCTGTGGCGACCAACAGACGCATCGACATGATTACGCTGCCCCGCCGCGATCTGCTTCGTATCAAACGACGCTTCGGCACTACCCGCAACGAACATCATCTTGGCCGTTGTCGCCGGCGATCTGGACAGGAAGCTTCCGTGGCACGAAACCATCCAGACTGCTGCGCCAGGTGGCTAAGCGGACAATCCCTGTGGTGGAGGCCGAACGGATCGCTATCGTTCTAGCTGGTGGCGGTGCGCGGGGCGCCTACGAGGCGGGCGCGCTGTCAATCCTGCTGCCGGCCCTGGAGCGACGCGGTCAGCGTCCGTCGATGTTCGTTGGCACGAGTGTGGGCGGGCTCAACGCCGCCTACCTGGCGGCATCCCAGCACCTCAGCATGGAAGGAGCCACCGCTGGATTGCTGGGGTGCTGGCGGGCAGTCGGCCGATCCGGCGTCATGCTTTCCCTCTACCGGCAGCTACCGCTACTAGCCGTGCGCTACCTCGGTGAGATTTTCTCGGCACCAGGAATGCGGTTCTCCAGCCTGCTGGATCCGAAACCCTTCGAGCGCAACGTAAGACGGTGGATCGACCTGGACAGCATGCACCACAACGTGGCCGACGGGAGGGTGGCAGCCTTGGCAGTCGTCGCGACGGCCGTTCGCACCGGCCGCACCGTCGGATTCGTCGAAGGCCTGTCTGAAACGTCGCTGCACCGCTCGCACGTCATCGACTACATCCCGACCCAGATCACAGCTGCACACCTGCGCGCGTCCGCAGCGCTGCCTGTGCTCTTCCCTCCCGTCCGAGTCGATGCCCCGGACGAGGCGCGTGGCTGGTATGTCGACGGCGGCACCCGTCTCAACACCCCGATCAAACCGGCCCTGGACCTCGGCGCCGACCGCGTCGTGGTCATCGGCACCGAGGCAGTGGCCGTTAACTCGCACGAGCCCGGCCGCCACGAAGGACAGCAACCCGACCTCGTCGACGGGGCGCTGCACCTGCTCGAGGGAGCGCTGGTGGACCCGCTCGCCGAGGACATCGTCATGCTCGGCAACGTCAATCTCTTCTACGCCGACCCGGCCGCCGCGGTGGCGGCCACGCGGTATCGGCACGCACGGGGTAAACCACCGTACCGGCAAGTGCCCTACCTCTTCGTCGCGCCGGACCACCGCGGCACCATGGGCGAACTCGCACTGCAAACCTTCCACGCACGGGTCAAAGGCAGTCTCCACCCGCATGCACTGGCCCGCCGGGCGCTGCACCAACTCCTCGGCGGCGACAGCCCCGCCCACGGCGAACTTCTCAGCTACCTCTTGTTCGACCACGAGTTCCTCGAAGAGCTCATCGCGCTAGGCAGGGACGACGCACGTCGCCGGCTCACCCAAGCCACCGACGCCGACCGCCCGTGGCAGATCGGGCCACTCCCCGCACTCACGAACGACCAGAAGCACTGACACCACCCTCGGAGCAGTTCGACGCGGTTCAGCGCACATCGAACCTCCCAAATTCCTCCTAAACCCCCGCTCCCACCAGGGACACCGGGCGCCGGCCATCAGCCGCTCTGGCGGGCACCGATCGTGGTCGTGGTGGCGGCCGGTCTTCTCGGCGTGGTGTGGATGTTCGCCGGGGCTCGGGTTCGGGCTCGCGGGCGGGCTACCGTTTGGGCTCAGGTTCAGGCTCATGGCCGGGCTAACGGTGGGGCCAGGTCCAGCGGGGTACTGCGGCTTCTCTGGTGCAGGTCTTCATTTCGACGGGGGTTCGACATAGGCGCAGCTCAGCACGCAGCAGTGGCGTGTCGCTTGCGGCAACAGGTGTCGCCGCCGTCGATCAGCGAGATCGTCGGCTTTGCGGTTTCCTGCTGCCTCGGGCCACCCTGATCAAGGAGGAAGAGATGCGTGTTGTGTTTGTGCACGGGGCGTGCGTTCGTGACGGATCGTGGTGGTGGCACCCGGCCGCTGCGGCCCTGCAGGAGCGCGGCATCAGCAGCGTTGCCCCGGCGCTGCCGAGCTGCGGCGAGGGCGACCGGCCGGCCGGACCGCAGGGCCCCGGGCTGCCCGAGGACGTCGCCGCAGTGCGCGCTGTCCTGACCGAGGGGGACGAGCCGATCGTGGTCGTGGCGCACAGCTACGGCGGCATTGTCGCCGCCGAGGCGGCGGTGGGCGTCGAGACGGTGCGTCACCTGGTGTTCGTGTCGAGTTACCTGCCCGAGCCCGGCGAGTCGCTGTCGACGTTCGGCGCCGACGCGCCGCCACCGTTCCTGGACTTCGACCCCGACGGCGGCACGTTCAGCGCCAGGCCCGAACTGTTCGCCGAGACGTTCGCCCAGGACTGCCCGCCGGACATCGCCCGCGACGCAGCGGCCCTTCTGGTCCGGCAGACGCTGGCCGTGACCCACCAGCCCGTACGGGCGGCGGCGTGGCACGACCTGCCCACAACATACGTGGTGTGCACAGAGGACAGGGGCACCTCGGCGGCGGCGCAACGCGAATTCTCCCGCCGCGCGGACAAGGTCATCGAGGTGAAGGCGGGCCACCACCCGTTCCTATCGCAGCCGCAGACCGTCGCCGACATCATCGCGAGCCTGTCGTGACCGCGACAGCGGACCTGGTGCAGCGGCTCTACGCCGCCTTCAACGGCCTGTGGGGTTCCAGAAGTTGGCCCGCGTGTCCGACCGGGCAGGGCATGATCGCGAACCGTGTCCCTGCGTCTGGTTTATCTGATCTTCATACGGCTTGTGGGCTGGCTGGTGTTGCTCGGCCGCTCGTCGGTGTCGAAGGACGTCGAACTGCTGGTGCTGCGTCACGAGGTGGCCGTGCTGCGCAGAACCAACCCGAAACCCCGGATGGACTGGACCGACCGGGCGGTCTTCGCCGCGCTAATCCGGTTGTTACCGAAGGTGCTGCGAGCGAACCGGCTAGTCACGCCAGGCACGGTGCTGCGCTGGCATCGTCGTCTGCTTGCCAGGAAGTGGACAATTCTCAAACGAGTGCGCATCCCTCCAGCACCGACCCGATGCACCGACACGACCTGGCGACAGTTCCTACGCATGCAGGCCTCGACCATGCTGGCGTGCGACTTCTTTCACGTGGACTGCGCGGTCACCCTCAAACGGGTCTACCTGTTCTTCGTGATGGAGGTCGGCAGCCGGTGTGTGCACCTGCTGGGCACGACCACCAACCCAGACGGAGCGTGGACCACCCAGCAGGTCCGCAACCTGCTGATGGACCTCGGCGAGGACATCACCGACTTCCGATTCCCCGTCGGGGACCGAGCCGGCCAGTTCACCACGTCGTTCGATGCGGTCCTTGCTGATGTAGGTATCCGCGTCGTCAAGACTCCCCCACGCTGCCCGCGGGCGAACTGTTTTGCTGAACGGTTCGTGCGCACTGTCCGAGCCGAACTCACCGACCACCTGTTGATCTTTGGTTGAACGGCACCTGCGTGCGGTGCTTACGGAGTACATCCGACACTACAACGGGCGCCGGCCGCACCGTGCCCGCGAGCTTCGGCCACCACGGCCGAGTTACCCAGTTGCAGACCTCGACAGTGAGCGGATCAAACATCAACCGGCGCTTGGCGGCTTGATCAACGAGTACGAGCGCATAGCTTAAACGTCGCAGGTCAGGCATAGGGAGCTGATTTCTGGAACCCCACAGCCTTGTGCTTGTTCACCGCCGTGGCAGCCGAGCGTGTCTCGATCATCCAGGACTGAAACGCCTCGATGTGGGCCTTCGTGACCTCGGCGGGATCCTCTGCCGCCGCACTCGATAAGCGGCGTGCTTGACTCCGAAGAACGAACCATGATCACAAAAAGAGGGCCTTCACAGGCTTTGACCTGCGAAGACCCTCTTCACCGTCGGGCTGACAGGATTTGAACCTGCGACCCCTTGACCCCAAGAGTAGTCCACAGGAGACAGTTACCTGCGAAAAACCGTTAAACCACAGGACAAACCAGTGCAGCAGACTGTTGTTCAGTGCAGTACGGTGCGGTTTGGCTCAATAGGAGCCTCCCGGTTTCCTCCCATTACAACCGTCAAAACGGCTTCCGTCACTTCTGGTACCGGGTGACGCGAGGCGGGATCTCCAAAATCAGTCCTCCCACTCCACGAACGGCCTGAGCGGCCGGATCATGGCGTCGCGCGGTTCCGCTCCCGCTGCCAGTGCGGGCCGCTCGGCGCTCTGAAGCTGTTCGTAGTACTCGATGAGATTGTCGGTGCCGATCACCAAGAACCGCACGCCTGCCTTGCTTACCATCTCGTCGACGAGATGCCGGTTCGCCTTCCGGGTCCCGTCCGCACTTTTCTCGACCCAACCCTGGTCCTTGCGGTCTTCGGCGACGAGGACTGTTCCGCTCGGTTACTGTAGGCGTTCAAGCTGGACGCTGACCGTGTCTGCGGAGGACTTTGACTAGTGAGTGAGCACGTCATTTCCGGCGATGCTGAGGATGGTGCGGCCACGACGGTTGCGGGGGTCGCGCGCGACCGCTGGGGCGTTCAGGTGAGTCCCAGCCTGCGCCGGTTCCGGGAACCTGGATGGAAGTACGACCGTGAGGTCGTCACGCGATGCCCGCACTGTCGAGGCGCTCTGCACTCGCTGCTGCGACCCTACGTGAGCAGAGGTAAGCAGCTACATTTCGTCGCGATCGTGTGTCCGGGATGTCCGCAGGTTTTCGACCTGGCAGCTCTGGGAGTGCGACGGATTCGTCAACTGTTCGATCCACCTGAGGAACGACACCAGCTGCGGCAGCGCGAGCACGATCATGGCGGCGCGCAGTCATCAACGGAGCAGCCCCAGCGAGCCGCCGACGGGACGACGCGGGCTGGTGATCCGTCGGCGACGCTGCCTGAGCTCGTGTTCCGACGCTGGGGCGTACGGCCGGCGATGAGTTCGCACTGGTTCAACACCCCTGGCTGGTGGTACGAGAACATGGCCGCCCACGACTGCGAAACCTGCGGCGGCGAGCTGCACGCGTTCCGCAAGGTATACGACGGGCCGCTGAAGCCAGGGAAAACCAAGCGCGGGCACTTGGTCGCTGTGGTGGGCCCATACTGTCCAGCGACCTTCCAGCTTCGCGACATCGGCCTCTTCTCGTTTGCACAGCTCATGGGAATCCCTGATTCGGGAAAGAAGCGTTCCGGTAGTGCGACGGGCTCGCCTCGCAGCGGTGTTGCCTGCGATGTTCCGTCCGGACAGACCGGTGTCAGCGTTCGCGCCGTCTCTACCGGGCGGGCCGACGAGATGCTGGCGGGGAACTGGGTGTCGGAGTTCCTTGGTGGTTTCCGCTTCTTGTAGTCGCGCCGGAGGGGTTTCCTGTGTTCTGATAGCCAGGTTTCGACGGCCTTCGCCCCAGCGCAGCCGCGGATGCCACGACTATCCGAGGCAAGGGTGCCGGGTTGCGGTGATCACTCCGTCCACGACGGTGGCCACGACCCGGTGCCGGAACAGGCCGGAGATGAACGGCGTGTTGTGCGACCGGCTCACCGTGGTGGCTCGAGTGACCGTCCATTCCGCACCGGTCTCGACGAGAGTGAACGTGGCAGGCTCTCCAGGACGCAACCGGATGGCTGCCTGGCCGGTGAGGCCGCCGATCGCGGCCGGGCGCCAGGACATGCGGTCCGCCAGTAGCCGCCAGTCGGGTTCCTCGCCGTCCGCGAGCACACCGGCTACCACGGCGAGCGCGGTTTCCAGGCCGGTGAAGCCGAAGGCCGCCTCGCGCCAGCGGTTTTCCTTGCGGTGGCGGGGATGAGGCGCGTGGTCGGTGGCGACCGCGTCGATCGTGCCTGTCCTGGTCGAGAATGCGGCCACCCTGTTTGACCTGGGCGATCGTGACGTCCGATGATCGGCGATCGTGGCTGTTCGTCTGGTCTATCGGCTCTTAGCTCAGGTGCTGTGCTGGCTTGCCCTGTTCGCTCGGTCGTCGGCGTCGAAGGACGCAGAGATACTCGCATTGCGACACGAGGTCGCTGTGCTGCGACGGAACAATCCGAGGCCTCGCCTGTCCTGGCCTGATCGTGCGGTCCTAGCCTCGCTTGCCCGGATGCTTCCGAAGGCCCTACGCACCCACCGGATTGTCACGCCGGGAACGTTGTTGCGCTGGCACCGCAGGCTGATCGCCGCGCGGTGGCGGCAGCCGAAGCCGCCGGGTTGTCCGCCGATCAGCGACGAACTGGTCGCCTTGATCGTGCGCCTGGCGAGGGAGAACCGGACCTGGGGTGTGGTTCGCATCCAGGGCGAGCTGCGTCGCCTCGGCCATCGGGTCGCCGCCTCGACCATCCGCAAGATCCTGCGTGCCAGCAGGATCCCGCCATCGACGCGCCGCGATGACGCCTGGCGCACCTTCCTGCGCGCTCAGGCCGACGGCCTGCTTGCGATCGACTTCTTCCACGTCGATACCGTGACTCTGAAGCGGTTGTATGTCGCGTTTGTCATCGAGATCCAGTCACGTAGGGTCCACCCGCTCGGCATTACCGAGCATCCGACCGGGGACTGGGTGGTTCAGTTGGCTCGCGGTCTTGCCGGTGATCTGGAGGAGGCCGGGCACCGATTCAGACACCTGATTCGCGACCGTGATGCGAAGTTCGGTGCTGCCTTCGACGCGGTCTTCGCCTCCATCGGCATCGAGATCGTGCTGACCGCACCGCAGGCTCCGCAGATGAACGCCTTCGCCGAGCGCTGGATCGACTCCATCCGCAGAGAGTGCACCGACCGGATCCTCATCACCGGAGAACGCCACCTACACCACGTGCTCGACGCCTACGTCGCCCATCACAACGCCGGACGCAGCCACCAAGGCGACGGGATGCTTCTACGTGCTCCCGAAGACGAACCGAACGTGATCCCTTTCCCTGCCCGGATCGACAGGATCCGACGCCGACAGTGTCTCGGTGGGCTGCTCAACGAATACCGGCCCGCAGCGTGAAAGCCAGGTCAGAACCGGTAACCGAGTTTTCGACCAGCACACGGTGCCACTGGCGCGGTGCCCACGGGTTACTGGGCGAGGTCCTGAACGTTGCGATCCTCACCGGCCCTGGCGGGCCGGTGCCACTTGGCGGGCTTCTCGCCCTCGATCTCCACATGCCAAAGTTGCGATCCTCACCGGCCCTGGCGGGCCGGTGCCACCGTCGAGACGAACCGACAGGATAGGTGCCTGATCTCTATCCAGCGCTCCATGGGGCGACTAGACAAGGAAACCCGCACTCTTCAGCTCGACCAGGATGACGCATCCTACGAGGTCGATCTGGATGACTGCCTGACGTCCGCACGAGTGCTGGACTGGATCATGCAGATCACCGCAAAGCCGTGGGCGACGGATGCCACGATTGCAGGCTTGATCCGAGCTCTCGACGACGTCCTACAGCCTCAGACGACGTTGTGCTCCATGGGATCCAGTACCCACATGACGGGTCAGCAGATCATTAACCACGTTACCGGATACAAGCAGACCAGTCAGCCATCGCCACGATTGTAGGGAAGGACGAAGTGGCCTACGAAAGCACGCGCCTCCCCAACGACACGCTTCTTGAGACCACAACGCGGGGTCGCCACGCCAGCGTTGTGATCAACCGAGACGGCTTCGTCGACAGGATCACCCTCATGCCGAAGGCTGACCAGCAGGAGAGTCTCGACCCCGCAGAGGTTCCCGAACACGTCCTGACGTCAGTGGAGGCCTGCACCGTGGCAGGCATGAAGGCGCTCCGAAGCCTCGGCTTCACCAAAGACCTAGTACTTCAGCTCTGCGATCGCTGGTACGGCGTTCACGTGCCCGCTGGGTACGCCGAACAGGCTGCGGAAGCGTTGAAGACCGCTGAACTCCATGCGAATACCGACGCACTTGACGAGCTCGCCCAGACTCTCGACACACTTGCCGCCCATGTTGTACGAGCCTTGCCCCAGCCAAGTGCACGGGCGAAGCGATCGGGGAATCGACAGGCCACCCTCCGACGCGAGCGGGTCGCCTCACAACGGCGGGAGCTTGCCAGCCGGGGAAGCCCTCCACCGTTCAACATATGCATGTTCCCCCTACTCGGAGACGAGGGCGATCGCGGCCGTCTGGTCCTTCCTGCAACCACGCCTCGGCTGCGTCGCGTCGTCGAGAAGATCGGCCGACAGTTCCGACGAGAAGGGCAGTACGACGTCATCCCCTTCGAGTCCGAGCAATGCTGGAGACCTGTGGATCGGCTGGGAAGGGGCGTACCTTCCCAGTGATCGGATGCAAGGTTCCAAGCATGGCCAGCGCTGCAACGCTG
>NZ_JBWKKU010000066.1:0-53567 GCF_056431445.1 Saccharopolyspora sp. NPDC045941 | reverse complement strand
CCGAACAACGGCTCTATTCCGCGCCAGACCTCACCGCGCTAGCAACCAGCCTCAACCCCACACCAAACACAAAGCCGAAATCAGCGAGTTGATTTCCCGGCAATCCCTTAGTCAGCGGCGGATCTTGATGTTCTCGATCTCCACCGGCAGGACCGGCTCGCCGTCCTGGTCGCCGCCTTCGCCCGGGATGATGCCGCCCGCGACGATCTCGTCGAGCACGTCCATGCCCTCCACGACCCGGCCCAGCACCGTGTACCCGGGTTTGATGTTGGCGTGCGAGTGCACGATGAAGAACTGGCTGCCGTTGGTGTCCGGCCCCTGGTTGCCCATCGCGATGGTGCCGCGCGGGTAGGTCTCGGCGCCGGTGACCTCGTCGGCGAACCGGTAGCCCGGGCCGCCCTTCTCCACCGAGTAGATGTCGCCGCACTGCAGCACGCCGAGCCGCGCCGAGTTGGTCAGCCGCCAGCAGCGGGAGTCGTCGTAGAAGTCCTTGCGGGCCAGGTGCACGAGGTTGTGCACCGCGCACGGCGCGTTCGCGCGGTCGAGCTCGACGACCACGTCGCCGTGGTTGGTCCGGATCGTGGCGTGGACCGTGCCCTCGTTCTTGGCCGCGGGATGCGGCGGCCGGACCGGTCGCGCGGCCGGGTTCTCCGGCGTCGGGATGTACTCGCACATCGTGCGCGGACTCGACCACTGCTGCGGCTGGGCCTCCGCAGCGCCCATCGTGACCGCGGTGAGCATGATGCCGAGCACCCCGGCTAACCAACGCATTTTCATGCGAAGAACCTAGCCAGCTGCGCGACCGGTAGATACCGACGAAAGCAGCAGTCAGGGCGCGACGTCGGCGTAGTCGGTGCCGACCTTGAGCGCATCGATCTCGTTGACCACGTCGTCGCCTTCGGCCCCGTAGACGCCCCACTTCGGGTGGTTCTCGCTGTCGAAGGTGCGGCACGCCCAGCGCTTCGAGCCGTCGCTGAAGGTCTGCTGCTCGCCGTTGAACCAGAACTCGACCCAGCCGCCGGTGGTCTCGTCGGACAGGTGCAGGCCGAGGACGATGCTGTGCCACTCCCCCGCCGCGATCGGGTGCTCCCAGATGATGCGCGTGGCGTCCGGTTGGCGTTGCAGCAGCGAGAGCTTGCCGTCGATCACCTTGATGACGACCGGGTAGTTCTGGATGTGGCTGCCGTAGGACTTCCACTGGAAGGTGGCGTTGTTGTCGACGGTGCTGGAGAGCTTGCTGCGCCAGCCGAGGTAGTAGGTGGAGCCGTTCTCGAAGTCGTGCTCCTTGCCGTCGATGGCGATGCCGCGGCTCTCGCACCGCCGGCTCTCGGCGGGCTTGTCGTAGCGCCACACCGCGCCGTGCTCCGGATCGTCGACGGCCGTGACGCTGCCCGGCGCGGCGCATTCCGAGCCGATGTGGGCGAACACGCCGTTGCCGTGCGCGGCGTCGCCGTCCCAGATGGCCGCGGCTGCTGCTGGGGGCGCGGAAGCCACGACGAGCGCCGCCGCCAGCAGGGCCACGGCGGGAAATCTCCCGACCATGATCGTTCCCTTCCGGCGGCGGAAGGCCAGATCTACCGGATGCCGGCGGCCGGCGTCCAGAGGCATCACCCGGACCGCCGGACGCCCACTCCGCACCCATGTAACCCACATGAGTGAATGTCAGATTGAACATCACTAACTGTAGTCAGCAGATATTGCATCATTCACCAGCACGAACGCCAGATCATCGGGATCTTGTGACGCTTCCCGCTGCGGCGACTGCGGGATTTCAGAGTTGGCCCACCAGCACTGACTACGTAGCGTGTCCGCCAGTCGGATCCCCGAACCGACGCGGAAGCTCGCAGCGCCGAACCCTGCCCCGCGCGGCTTCCTACCCCCGAACGAACGACTGGGCAGGGGCGAGCACCCCGAACCGGGTTCCGGCGGCGCCCCCGCACGCCCACCCGCGGCACGAACGTGCCCGCTCGCAGGCGCCAGCAGGAGACCGCCCATGACGCGTACCCCGAAGCGCACGGCCGCCCGCATCGCCGCCCGAGTGGCGTTCGCCGACCTGATCGCCGCCGCTCCCCTGGCCACGGCCATCCCCGCCAACGCCGCCTCGGCGTCCACTTGGGACGCCGTGGCGAAGTGCGAGAGCTCCGGCAACTGGAAGGCCAACACCGGCAACGGCTACTACGGCGGCCTGCAGTTCACCCAGTCCACCTGGGCCGCGTTCGGCGGCAAGGACTACGCCCCCAAGGCCTCCCAGGCAACGCGCGAACAGCAGATCGCGGTCGCCGAGAAGGTCCTCAAGAAGCAGGGCCCGAAGGCCTGGCCCGTGTGCTCCAAGAAGGCTGGCCTGACCCGCTGACCTCCACTGTGGATGGAGCAGGTCCGCTGCCCAGGGCCCGTGAGTGCTTTGGGGCGTCATAGCACCCCAAAACACTCACGGGCGAGCACCTGGACCAACGCTCGCCTCGCGGCGGCGACGTGACGAGCCCCACTGCCCGGCGATCGCGGAATAACCGGGGCGGCTGTTCCGTTATCCCTGCCGCGCGGGGCGGCTGCCTCGCGCCTGTCGCACGCGATGAAAGGCTGATGCCGCCGTGGCCGTTGCCCTCTCCATTCTCGATCTGGCACACATCGGCCCCGGCGAGACGGCCGCCGATAGCTTCACCGCCAGCGTCGACCTGGCGCAACGCGCCGAATCGCTGGGCTACCGGCGGATCTGGTACGCCGAGCACCACAACATGTCGTCGATCGCGTCGTCGGCCACCAGCGTGCTGATCGGCCACGTCGCCGCGCACACCAAGACCATCCGGCTCGGCGCCGGCGGCGTGATGCTGCCCAACCACGCGCCGCTGACCATCGCCGAGCAGTTCGGCACCCTCGAAACGCTCTTCCCGGGGCGGATCGACCTCGGCCTCGGCCGGGCGCCGGGCAGCGACCAGAAGACGATGCGGGCGCTGCGCCGCGACCCGTCCTCGGCCGAGACGTTCCCGCAGGACGTGCTGGAGCTGCAGGGATACCTGTCGGGCGAGACCCGGGTCCCCGGGATCAACGCGACGCCGGGCGCGGGGACCAACGTGCCGCTGTACATCCTCGGCTCCTCCCTGTTCGGCGCCAGGCTCGCGGCGTTGCTCGGCCTGCCCTACTCGTTCGCCTCGCACTTCGCGCCCGACGCGCTGGAGGCCGCCGTTTCGCTGTACCGGCAGGAGTTCCAGCCGTCCGCGCAGCTCGCCGAGCCGTACGTGATCGCCGGGGTCAACGTGATCGCGGCGGACACCACCGACGAGGCCGAGGAGCACTTCCAGGCGGCGAAGCGCTACCGGGTGGCCCGAATGCTCGGCCAGGGCAGGGAATTCACCCCGGACGAGGCGGACGCGATCCTCGCTTCCCCGGCCGGGCAGCAGGTCCTGCAGATGGCCAAGTACACGGCGGTCGGCACGCCCGCCGAGGTCGACGACTACCTGGACCGGTTCGCCGAGCGGTCCCAGGCCGACGAGCTGATCGTCGTGTCCGCGGCGCCCGACCGCGGGGCATGGCGCCGCTCGCTCGAACTCCTCGCCGACGTCCGCGGCCTGGTCCCGGCCTGATCGAGACCCATTCCCAGGCTCGTTCCACGTGGCGGCGCGGGTGGCGGCCCTCCTGCAAGGGTCGCCGCCTGGTTGCGGGATCCCCGGCTTGCGTATGACCAATACGCGGCGTCGGGCCCCGATAAGGGCGGGCACAGCCTGAGAACCCGCGGCGGTGCGAGTTGCGCAGGCGCTGCGCCGCTTCAAAGACATAGATCAAAAAGCCTGATCAGCGGGTGGGTTCGCGCCGGAACGCCGCCCGCGCCCACAGGTAGCCGGCGAGCGCGATCGCGACCGACCAGGCGACGGCGAGCACCGCGTTCGCGCCGACCGGGGTGCCCATCAGCAGTCCGCGCACCGTCTCGATGATCGGGGTGAAGGGCTGGTGCTCGGCGAACCAGCGCAACCCGGCCGGCATCGAGTCGGTGGGCACGAACGCGCTGCCGAGGAACGGCAGGAACATCAACGGCAGGCCGACGTTGCTCGCCGTCTCGGCGCTCCTGGCGACCAGGCCCATCGCGACCGACACCCAGGTGAGCGCGAGCGCCAGCAGCGCGAGCAGGCCGAGGGCGCCGAGCCACGCCAGCGGTCCGCCGGTGGGCCGGAAACCCAGCAGCAGCGCGACGAGCACGACCAGCACGACGCTGATCATCGTCTGGATCACGCTGCCGACCACGTGCCCGTTCAGCACCGACGACCGGGAGATCGCCATGGTGCGGAACCGGTTGATGATGCCCTCGGTCATGTCCACGCAGACCGACACCGACGCCGCCACGGACCCGGAGGTCGCGGCCATCAGGATGATCCCGGGCGCGACGTAGTCGATGTACCCGGCGCCCCCTGCCGCGACCCCGAGCCCGGCGCCCAGCACGCCGCCGAGAACGTAGACGAACAGCAGCATCATCACGATCGGCATGCCGATCACCGACAACGACATGCCCGGATAGCGCAGCGCGTGCAGCAGGTTCCGGCGCAGCATCGTCATCGAATCGCTCGCGGCGTGGGAAAGGGTGCTCATCGAAGCGGCTCCTTCTCGTTGTCGGGGCGGCCGGTGAGGGCGAGGAAGACGTCGTCGAGGTCGGGGGTGTGCACGGACAGCGCGTCGGGCTTGATCGACTCGGCGTCGAGGCGGTCCAGTAGGCCGCGCAGCGCCGGAACGCTGCCGTCGTTGGGGATCTGCAGGGTGAGCGCTTCGTCGTCGCGGGCGACGTCGCGGAAGTTCCGGGCCGCCGCGGCGAGCTCGGCGGCGCCGGCGAACCGCAGGCTGACGTGGCCGCCCGGGATCCGGCGCTTGAGCTCGGCCGCGGTGCCTTCGGCGACCAGCCGCCCGTGGTCGAGCACGGCGATCCGGTCGGCGAGCTGATCCGCTTCCTCCAGGTACTGCGTGGTCAGGAAGATCGTGACGCCACCGGCCACCAGGTCGCGGATGATCTGCCACATGGTCCGGCGGCTGCGCGGGTCCAGCCCGGTGGTCGGTTCGTCGAGGAAGATGACGCGCGGATCGCCGACCAGCGTCATCGCGAGGTCGAGCCGCCGCCGCATGCCGCCGGAGCAGGTCGCGGCCGGCTTCCGGCCCGCCTCGACCAGGTCGAACCGCTCCAGCAGCTCCGCGGCCCGCTGCCGGCCGACGGGGCGGCGCAGGTGGTGCAGGTCGGCCATCAGGAGCAGGTTCTCCTCGGCGGTGAGCAGGTCGTCGACGGCCGAGAACTGGCCGGTGACGCCGATCGCGGCGCGCACCGCGTCGGGATCGGCGGCCAGGTCGTGCCCGGCGACGCGGATATGGCCGGCGTCGGCGCGGATGAGCGTGGACAGGATCTGCACGGTGGTGGTCTTGCCCGCGCCGTTGGGGCCCAGCAGCGAGTAGATGCTGCCCTGCGGGATGTCCAGGTCGATGCCGTCGAGCACGACCTTGTCCCCGAACGACTTCCGCAGCCCGCGGGCCGCGATGGCGGATCGTCCAGCCATGCCCCCTCCTTTCGTCGTAGCAACGCGTTGATCGCGATCACCGGGCCGACCGCCGGTTCCGCGACCCCACGAGATCGATGGCATCACTATGGCACCACATTGGCACCCAATCAAGCCACTTTGGCTCACCTAGACGCCAGGACCAACAACTGCGACACGAAAGGCCAGGTGGACGCGCGGCCAGACCCGGTTTCAGCCGCAATTTCCATTGAAATCGAAGGTTCGATTTCAATGGAAATTGCGGACGGACAGCACGAACATGACCGCGATCGACGGCGATCAGCGCAGGGGCGCGCTCCAGCGCACGCTGGTTCCGCCCGTTGGCAGCGGCCGAACCGCGCACTGCCCGCCCAGCTGATCCGCGCGTTCCGCGAGGTTGCGCAGGCCGCTGGGCGTGACGTCGTCCGGGATGCCGATGCCGTTGTCGGTCACCTCGATCGACAGGGTGTCGTCCAGGGCGATCGCGACCGACAGCTCCGATGCCCGCGCATGCCGGATCGTGTTGCTCACCGCCTCCAGCACGACCGCCTCGGCGTTCTCGGCCAGCTTCGGCGGCAGCACGTCGAGCGGGCCCGCCATCCGCACGGTGATGCGGATCGGGCTGTCGCCGACCACGTCGGTGACGACGCGCTGCACCCGCGCCCGGAACCGCACCGCGCCCTCCGCGGTGGCCTGCAGGTCGAAGATGCTGGCGCGGAGGTCCTGGATCACCTCGTGCAGCTGGTCGATGTGCTCGGTCAGCCGGGCGGCCACGATCGGCACCTTCGCGCGGCGCTGCGTGCCCTGCATCGCCATGCCGATGGCGAACAACCGCTGGATGACGTGGTCGTGCAGGTCGCGCGCGATGCGGTCGCGGTCGGCCAGCACGTCGAGCTCCCGGCGGGCGGCCTGCGCTTCGGCCCGCTGCAGGGCCAGCGCCGCCTGGTCGGCGAACGAGGACACCACCTGCAGCTGGTTCTCGTCGAATCCCGGCGCCCCGACATCGCGCGCGGTGAGCAGCACGCCGGACGTGGTCTCGTCGGCCCGCATCGGAACCGCGAGCGCGGCGCCGAACTGCACGACATTGCCCTCGGTGATGTCGAAGGCGAGGTTCGAGACGTTGCGCGGCAACCGCTCCCGGAACACCTGCCCGGTGGTGGAACCGCTGACCGGGATAGTCCGGTGCGCCAGGTCTTCGATGTCCAGCCCGACGGACACGGTGATGACGAGGTCGGTCACCTCCGCCGCGTCCTCGCCGGCCGCGGGCACCGCGACCATGGCGTAGTCGGCGGCGGTGAGCTCCGCCGCCCGCTCGGCGATCATCTGCAGCGCGTCGATGGGATCGGTGCCCGCCAGCAGTTCCGCGGTGATCTCGCCGGTGGCGTCCAGCCAGCGCTCCCGGCGGCGGACCTCCTCGAACAGCCGGGCGTTGTCCACCGCGATGCCCGCCGCGCCGGCCAGCGCCTGCATGACGACCTCGTCATCCTCGGTGAACTCCCCACCGCCGCGCTTCTCCGTCAGGTACAGCCGCCCGAACGTCTCCTGCCGGGCGCGGATCGGCACGCCGAGGAAGCCGCGCATCGGCGGGTGGTGCGCCGGGAACCCGATCGAAGCCGGGTGGTCGGAGATTTCGGTCAGCCGCAGCGGCTTGTCCGCCTCGATGACCACGCCGAGCACGCCGTGCCCCGTGGGCAGCGAGCCGATGCGCTCCCTCGTCGGCTCGTCGATGCCCTCGTACACGAACTGCGACAGCTCCCCGCCGGGGCCCAGCACGCCGATGGCGCCGTAGCGGGCGTCGACGAGCTCCATGGCGGTGTGCACGATGCGCCGCAGCGCCGCGTCGAGTTCGAGCTCCGACGAGATCGCGAGTACGGCCGACAGCACGCCGTCCATCCGCTCGCGCAGCCCGATGATCTCCTCGATGCGCACCTGGACCTGGTTCAACAGCTCCCTCAGCCGCAACCGGGAGAACGTGTCCGCGACCGACCTCGACGGGTCCTGCGGCTCGCCGGGCCTCGGCGCGTCCGCCCTGCTCACGCGTCTACTGTGGCACGTCCGACCGATTCGCACCGGGTGCCGAGTGGTGACGATCGACTCTGGTTTCGCCGCGCCCGCCACCGGCACGCTGGCAGCAGGCGACCGGAGGGAGACCCGATGAACACGCCGATCGGCGCAGTGGGGTGCCTGACGGCCGACCAGGTGGAGGATGTTCTGCTCAAGGCCACCTCCGCGCCGTCGCTGTACAACAGCCAGCCCTGGCGATTCCACTGCACGGCCGACACCATCGCGCTGCACGCGGACCGGTCCCGCGCCGTGCCGGTGGCCGACCCGGAGCACCGCGAACTGGTGCTCGCCTGCGGCGCGGCGCTGTTGAACCTGCGGCTGGCGGTGCGGGCGGCCGGGGTGCAGCCGGACGTGAACGTGCTGCCGCACCGCTGCACACCGGACCTGCTCGCGATGGTGCGCCCGGCCAGGCGGCGCCCGGCGACGCCCACGGATGTCGAACTCGCGGCCGCGATCCCGCGACGCCGCACCAATCGCAAGCCGTTCCTGCCCACCGCGGTCCCGGGGTCGCTGCACAGCCAGCTGCGGCAGGCGGCGGAGGCCGAGCGCGCGTGGCTGGCGATCCCCGAGCGCGAACAGCTGCCGAAGCTGCAGGCGCTGGCCCAGCAGGCGCACGACGCACAGCTCTCGGATGCGGAATTCATGGCGGAGCTGCGGTTCTGGACGGGCCGCAACTCGGGCTCGTCCGACGGGGTGCTCGTGAGCAGCAGCGGGCCGCTGCCGGAGCCGCAGGACGAATGGGTGCTGCGCGACTACAGCCGCGGGCAGGCGAACACCCGGGTGGCGGGCAAGGACTTCGAGCCGGAGCCGCTGATCTGCGTGCTCGGCTCGTTCCAGGACGGGGTGTCCGCGCAACTGCACGCCGGGATGGCGATGCAGCGCGTGCTGCTGGCCGCCACCGCCGCCGGGTTGTCGAGCTCGTTCATCTCCCAGATCGTCGAGGTGCCCACCACGCGCAAGGAGCTGCGCGAACTCATCGGCGGCGGCCTGTGGCCGCAGGCCGTGCTGCGCATCGGCTACGGATCGCCGGTGCCCGCGACGCCGCGACGCGCCCTGGACGATGTGGTCGACGACGCGCCCGCCCGCAGCTGACGAGCCTCAGGTCCGCTTCGGCCGGTGGTGCAGCTGGGTGGCCAGGACCGCCGCCTGGGTCCGGCGCTGCAGGCCCAGCTTGGACAGCAGCCGGGACACGTAGTTCTTGACCGTCTTCTCCGCCAGGTACATCCGGTCGGCGATCTGCCGGTTGGTCAGGCCCTGGCGGATGAGGTCGAGCAGGATGCGCTCCTGGGGCGTCAGGTCGGGCAGCGCCGCGGCGCTGTCCAGCTTGGCGCGCAGCTTGTTCACCAGCTCCGCGGTGCCCTGCTCGCCGAGCAGCGACCGGCCCGATCCGACCGTGCGCACCGCCGACGCCAGCTCCATCCCCTTGATGTTCTTGACCACGTAGCCCGCGGCGCCGGCCAGCATCGCGTCCAGCATGGCCTGCTCGTCCGAGAACGAGGTCAGCATCAGGCAGTTCAGCCCGGGCAGCCGGGACCGCAGCTCCCGGCAGAGCTCGATGCCGTTGCCGTCCGGGAGCCGCACGTCGAGCACGGCCACGTCCGGCCGCAGGGCGGGGATGCGGGCCTCCGCCTCGCCGGCCGTGGCGGCCTGGCCCACGACTTCGAGGTCTGGCTCGGCGCTGAGCAGGTCGGCCAGTCCGACCCGCACCACCTCGTGGTCGTCGACCAGGAACACCGTCGTCTTGCCGGACCGGGTGTCATCCACCCTTCCAGGCTACGAGCGCACCCGGGTCGCTGCCCGGTGCTCTTCGCCGGCCTCAGGAGTCGGTGCGGAAGGTGAAGCGGACCTTGCCGACCCAGATCTCGTCGCCGTCGGCCAGCACGGCGGCGTCCACCGGCAGCCGGTTGAGGTAGGTGCCGTTGAGCGAGCCGCCGTCGACGAGCACCCACCGGCCGCCCTCCTCGCGCAGCTCGGCGTGCACGTGCGAGACGGTGACGTCCTCGACCACGATGTCGCAGTCGCGGCCGCGCCCGATCGTGGTGCGCGGCATGCTGATCGTGAACCCCGCCCCCGCGTCGGGCCCGCGGCTGATCACGAGCCGGGCACGCCCGCTGTGCGCCTCGGGCGCGCGTGGCGCCGGCACCTGCTGCGCCGCCGTGGCGGGGACCGACCAAAACCGGGTCGGCTCGTCGATCCGAATGTCGTTCATCATCAACCTCCTCGCGAGCAAGCGAAAACGCCGCGGCGGGCGACGTTGTCCGGGTGCGGCGACCAAAGCCAGCATGCCCGGATCCGGCCGTCGCTCGCCAGGACCTTCGTCCTCACTTTCGAAGCCCGGCGCCCGGCCCGCCGGCGACCCGGAAAATGGATCGCGGCAAGATCACCCGCTTGGCCTGCGGGCCTGGACCGGCATGACGGCCGAAGAGTTCGACGGCCGTGCACGGCTCGTGGAGGCCGAAGGACGCCCCGAGATGCCGGGACCCGAGCACCTGCTCACCCGCATCGTGACGATGAACGGCGCACTGGTCTTGAACTCCCCCTGCCGCGATGGTCGCGGGCGGCAGGGGGAGGAAGACGCGGACGTCGCAGTCACAACCGCAATCGCGATCACCGGCAGATCAACAAATTCCGACCGGTCGAAGTATCGATACTCTGCCGTGCCTGAACGGCGCGCCAAGGACAACCGAGAACCGTCGCCTCGAAATCGCGACAGCCCACTCAGGGAACCCTGTATTGCCCCCAGCAGCTCTCCTTAGCGCTTGCCGCGCTTGCCGCACTTGCCGCAACAGCCTCCGGCGACGCGACGAACGACCCGCCGATGTACACGGCAGCAACCAACGACGTGACGCCACAGAGAAATCGAATCACCCGTAGGGCGGAACTCATTTGGTGATACTCCAGGAGTTTCTTGAAGAGATGACAGACACCGAGCGACCTTTAGTCGCCCGTTCGAAGTAAATATCAGCCCCACTCCTGGGCTTGAAAATCGGGGGTCGCGATCATCGCAGCCAACAGCGGTCGGCTACGCTTGCCCGGTTTGCCGCACAACCGGCTCCTTGACCAGGACGGTCAGCGGTGGCCGAGCTCCGCGAGGCGTTCCTGGATGGCGACCCAGCCATCGTTTCCGCAGCTGCGGTACAGATCGCTGGCCCGCTCCCATCCCTCGACGCTCGCGTCCCGACTTCCGGCCGAGTACAACGCGGCGGCCAGCAGCTCCAACGCCCGGGCCTCGGTTTCGACATCGTTCGTCCGCCAACAAATCCGGACGCTCTCCCTCGCGTACTCGACGGCCTCGGCGACTTGCCCCCTCCGGAAGTGCGCCGTGCCGAGGACGCAGATCGCCACCGCGAGGGAAACCAGGTCACTGCTGCGCCGGTGGCAGACCAGCGCCTGCTCGCCGAAATCGATCGCCACCTGCAGATCACCGCGATCCAGGTGGAGCTGGCTGAGCTGCCCGAGGACTTCACCCGCGCCGTGGGCATTCCCCACTTTTCGATGCAGTGCAAGGGATTCGTGGTATAGGACGCTTGCTTCCGCATAGTCGGCCTGCTTGTGCCGCAACTCTCCGAACCGACGCAGCGTTCCGGCGCGGGCGAACTCGAATCCGTGCAGGAGCTGGACCTCGAGCGCATCCGTGAACAGGCGCTCGGACGCATCCCAGTCATTGATCCGAAACCGCTGACAAGCCATGTTGTGCAATGCCACCGAAGCCCCGAGCACGAGACCGAGAGACCGGCATATGCGATAGGATTCCGAGAAGTGGTCGTAGGCCCGGTTGAACTCGCGGATGCTCAGGCAGATGTATCCGATATTGTTCAAACAGATGCATTCCCCTTCTCGCTCTCCGAGCGCACGCGTGGCGGCGAGAGCCAGCCCCAGGGAATCGAGGGCTTCCTGATACCGACCGAGGCGCTTCAGCGGCTCGTTTATGGTGTTCGCCAATCGCCAGGTGTACTGGTCCTGGCCGTGGTCCGCGGCAACCCGAACCATGGCCAGCAAGGCACGTCGTTCCTGCAAGAACCACCGCATCACGTCCTGGTCGTCTTCGAACTCCTTCGGCGTGACCTGGTCGTCGAGGGGAAGCATCGGCACGCCCGGGCGGTACGGGAAGAGCTTCGCCTCCGCATTTCCTGCCGTGTGGAGGTACCAGTCCAGCATTCGGAGCAGCGCTTCCGCGCGGTCGACGGGATCCTCGTCCTCCTCGGCCCGCTCGGCCGCGAACTCGTGAATCAAGTCGTGCAACTCGTAGTGCTCGGCCTTCTGCTCGATCAAGTGCGAGTTCACCAAGACGTCCAAGTCTTCGCGAGCCTGTTGCGGCGTCGAGCCGGTCAATGCAGCCGCGGTCTCCAAACCTGTCTGCGCAACGGGATGCAGGCCGAGCAAGCGGAACATCCGCCTCGCGAGCCCGGGAAGCGTCCGGTAGGACAGCGCAAAGCTCGCTCGCACACTCGTGTGGTCACCGTTGGGGCTGTCCCCGACCTTGAGGATCCGGTGCTCTTCGCGAAGAAATCCGGCGATGTCCGAGAGGGAGACCTCGCGGCGTTCCCGGGCGTAGTGACCGACGATGCGCAGCGCCAGCGGAATTCCGGAGCAGAGTCCGACCAGCTCTTGGACCGCATCGGGTTCCCGGTCGCAGCGGACACCAATGGTTTCGCGCAACCAACGCGTTCCCGTCGCCTCGTCCAGCAGCGGAACATGGATCTCCTGAGCACCGTGGTGCAGAAGCAACCGATCTAGATGGTGCCTGCTCGTGACGAGGATGACGGCCTCGTGAGCAACATCCAGCAGCGGCTCGATCTGGCCCACATCAGCGACGTTGTCGAGCAACAACAGCATGTGGCGGTCACTCATGAACGTGGACAACTGCGCCCACTGGTCGCGAGTGTCGCCCAAGAGGTCTGCGGACACGCCGAACGAGGACAGCAACGCGCGCACCAGATCCGCGCTGCTCAACGGGGGATGGAGCGAAAAGCCGTTCATGTCAAGGTAGAAGTCGCCCCCTGCGAACTGCTGACGGACGTGGTGCGCCCAATGCACGCTCAGCGCGGTCTTGCCGATCCCGGCAGTACCCACCAGCACGAGCAGCCCTGCACCGGTGCCGTTCTCGGTGTACTCGTCCAGCACATCGACGAGATCTGCTCGTCCACCGAAATCACGTAGATCCCGAGGCAGCTTTCTGGGCGGGCCGCTGGACTGCGGCGCGATGTCCTCGCCCCCTCGCCGGGGCGACGGGATCGGCAACCGTATCTGGTCGAAGAAGGTGCGGAGTTCGTCGGCTTCTTCGAGCAGATCGTGCGATTGCAGAAGCCTCCGCTGGTGGAAGAAGTACTCGGTCGCCTCGTAGTCGCGGTCCGCTGCCCGCAAGGCCTGGATCCGCTTCTTGGCGAGGGTGACGTTGAGCTCGTGCTCCGGTTGCAGTTCTTCCGTCGTCGCCAGCACTTGCTCCGGGTTGCCGAGCGCCAACTGGCTTTCCATCAACGTGTAGTGGGCGGGCATGACCAGCGTCGCCAACGCTTGCCGCCGAAAGGCGTCGGCCAGATCCGTGTCGAGATCGACGAGCGGCGGTTCCGCCGAAAGTTCGAGAGCTTCTGGAAGCAGCTCGCAGACCAACTCGTGATCGCCGTGGCGAGCCGCGCGCTGGGCATCCACGAGGAGGTCGCGCACGTAGTGGTAGTCGACGCGTTCGCGGTCGATGTTCAACCGGTAGCCCGCGTTCACGTTCTTCACGGTTGCGGACGACTCCATCGTGTTCAAGACCCCGCGGAGCCGGGTCACGTACGTTTGAAGCGTCTTGGCGTGCCGGGCCGGGTCCGCTTCCCTGCCCCACAACCAGTCGACCACGAGGCTGATCGGGATCGTCTTCCCCGGCCTGGTCAGAAGAACTCCCAGCAGACCGCGGATCTTCGTCGCCTGCCAGTCGTCCTGCCACGTTCCGGCCAACCGCAGCCGCACTTGGCCGAAGATCTTGAAGTCCACCAGCGCCCCTTTCGCTGGTCGCCCTCCCCCTGTGCATCGAGTGTGCGCGATCTCGTAATCGGCCACAGCATCCGATCGCCGTAAGTACCTACTCCATTACGGTTCCTCGCCGCGGTCGGCCATCGCCAGCACAAGCGTTCTGCAAGCGAACTGGCAACGTCCCGACATCGCGCGGAACACGCCAAGCCGGCGCGAAGTCACCGCATGCCCGACGGAACGAGCGACGACCCTCCCAGCTGCCGATTCGACCGGATCGGCCAGTTCACCGAAACCGGATCGTCAAGTCCGCCCCGCCAACGTTGGGTTCGTCGGCCGCGTTCCCGGCCGACGAGCGACAAGCGGAGGAATCATGGCCAACAAGATCGTAGTCGCCGGGGTCGCCAGTCTCGCGATCAACGTCGGCGTGCAGGATCCGACGCGCATCACCAGGGAAGGGCCTTGGTACCCGCGCTGGCTGGAGTCCGGTGTCGGCGGCGCGGGCGGGCACATCGCGACGATCCTCTCCGGGCTCGGCGACGACGTCTCGCTGTGCACCGTGGTGGGCGGCGACCGGACCGGAGCGCTGATCCGCCGAGAGCTGGACGACAGGAACCTCAACGGACCGGAGGTCGTCGAGGGCGCTTCGTCCGCGCTGGCGGTGGTGTTGGTCGCGCCCAGCGGCGACCGGGTCGTCTACTCCCACATGACGAGCATCGCTGCGGTCCAGTACCCCGTCGAGACGTTCCAGGACGCCGTGCGGGGTGCCGACCTCGCGGTCCTGACCAGTACCGACTTCACCCGACCGCTGCTTCCTGCCGCGGTGCTGCAAGGTGTGCCGATCGCCGTCGACGTCAACGTGATCGCCGACATCGACGATGACCGCTACGGGCCGTGGCTCGAAGTGGCCGACATCGTGTTCTGCAGCCACGAGCGGTTGCCGTGCCCGGCCGAGGAATGGATAGCGCAGGTGTTCCGACGCTACCCGGGTTGCCTGCTGACCGCGGTGAGCAGAGGTGGCCGCGGCTGTCTGCTCGGGTTACGAGATGGGCGCCTGGTCCAAGCCGACGCGGTGGCTCCGCTCGGGGTGTGCAACACCTCGAGCGCCGGGGATTCGCTCTTCGCTTCGTTCCTGCACAGCTGGTTGGCGACCGGCAATCCGGTCGAGGCATTGTCCGACGCCGTCGTCTACGCCGGCTGGCGCATCGGGCACCGGTTCCCGTCCGGGGTGCTCCTCGGCGAAGCCGACCTGGCGAACTTGCGGTCGCGGAATCCGGTGCGGGTCAAGCTCTCCCGGTGGGACCGGACTCAGCCTGCGCCCGCCAGTCCGTGAGGCGTCGGCGCAGCACATCGGCGGCGGCATCGCCTTGGTGGTCGAAGTGACGGATCGCCGCCGCCAAGTGCTCCTCTGCCGCTGCGGCATCGCCTTGGGACCGGTAGAAGTCGGCCCACGCCTGATGGGCGAATGCCGTCCCCTCGACGGAGCCGATGGTTTGCATCGCCGTTTCCCCGGCCGCCAGCCAGGTTTCAGCCTCAGCGGTGTCACCGACCCGGACCAGCGCTTCGCCTAGGACGAGCTCCGCGCGAGCGGCGTTGTACGGGTCGGATTCACGAGATGTCGCGAGTTCGCGCTGCGCCTCGCGTAACAGCGCGATCCCCTCACCGGTAGCAGCTGAAGCGACCTTGGCCTGGCCGACGACGAGCAACGACAGGATCGCCTTGCGTTCCCTGCCCAACGCGGCGAAGCTCGTGCGAGCCTGCTCGGCGAAGCTCACGGCCCGCTGGTGATCTCCAGCGGCGAGCGCGATCACCGACTGAGCATCCCTCGTGTTCGCCACCCCGTACTCGTCACCGAGCTCGCTGAACACCTCGAAGCATCGATGAAGCAGTTCATCGGCCTCCGCGCGCCGCCCTCTCAAGTTGTGCAGCAACGCGAGCCTCCGTGTCGCCCGGCCCTCCCACTCCAAGTCGCCCAGCTCCTTCGCCGACCGCACGGCGAGCTCATCGACGACCAATCGCTCCTGGTGGTGGCCCGCATAGCGGAAGAGCGGCCACATGACGTATGCCAGGTACCACGCCGCAGCCCACCACCGGCGGTCGACAGCCGTCCGGATGCAGCTGATCATGTTGGCGCACTCGGCCTCCAACCAGGCCAGCGCGGCGGCACGCTCCTCGAACACCTTCCCAGCGACTTCCGGATGGGTGAAGGGGTATTCGGCTCCTCGCAGGTGCGGGGTGAGGAGCCGGCATGCGCCTTCCGCGCTGCGGATGTAGCTCTCGACGATGCGAAGCAGCGCAGTCGACCTGTCCTCGGAGGAGTCCTCCTCACGGGCGCGTTCTCCAGCGTGCAACCGGAGCAGGTCGTGCAGGCGGTAACGGCCCACGTTCACCTCTTCGAGCAGGTGGGCCTCCAGCAGAGCATCGAGGTGCTCGTCGAGCACCGCCGGCGGAAGATCCGTCGCCGCGAGCACCGTCTCGATGCTCATCTCCCGACCAGGATGCATGCCCAAGGTCCGGTAGGTGCGACGTGCTTCCGCGGGCAATCCGTTGTAGGACAAGTCGAACACCGAGCTCACCGAGACCTCCTCTTCCCGCGAGAGAATCCGCAACCGACCGCGTTCGTGCTGCAACTCGGCCACTGCCTGCGCCACGCCGTAACGTGGCCGGGAAGCCATTCGCGCCCCCATGACGGAGAGCGCGATCGGCAGACCGCCGCACAGATCGACCAGCCGGCCGGCCTCGGTCTCAGCGGACCGCACCCTGTCGTCTCCGATGGTCCTGTCGAGCAGCCGAACCCCGTCCCCGGTGCTGAGCGGGGGCACGAACACCAGCTGCGCGCCGTCCATCCGCAGGGAAGCCAACTGCCGACGAGCCGTGACCAGCACCATGCTTCGCGGTGACGCGGGCAGCACGGTGCGAACCTGCGCAGCGGTCCATGCGTTGTCCAGCAGAATTCCTATCGCTTTGTCCGCGACCAAGGACCGCCACCAGGCCGCCCGCTGTTCGAGGTCGGCCGGCACGGCCTCCGCCGGGACGCCGAGCGCCCGAAGCCAACCGCCCAGTACCGCTCCCGGCGCAGCGGGCTCCCCGCCGTCCCCGGCCGCCAGATCCGCGTAGAACTGACCATCGGCGAAGCGTTCCTGAGCCGAGTACATCCACCGGAGGGCCACCGCGGTCTTGCCCACCCCGCCCAGCCCGGACAGCACGGCGAGACCGCCGCGATCACGGCTCGACGTGTACGTCTGCTCCAATGCCGTGAGCTCGCTGTCCCGGTTGGTGAAGTACGCGGGCGGCGTCGGCAACTGGCGTGGGATCACAGGTTCGGCGGAGGCGAACTGGTGGAAGTGAATCCCGCCGCTCACGCTGCCCGCCTGGACCACGGGACCTGCGACGCTCCCGGTGAGCAGGTTCTCCGCGGCCGAGATCGCATCGCGACCGGCCCGCCTCTTCCCCCACGACGACACGTGCACCCCACCTCCACATGCACCCGCACGAAGCTAGGAAGCCCAACCTTCCCACCATCCGCCGCAGATCTGCCATGACAAGTGACGTGATCGCCTTCGCTTTCTTCCCACTCAACCCAACCGGGTGTGTTCGACGAGGCAATTCCGCAAGATGCGCGCTGCCCCAGCGTCGACGGCCACTGCAACGAACCGGAGCCCGGAACTCACTTCCCTGGGAAGTAATTCCGGACTCCGGAACGGCCGGCAATCCGACGACACCTCGCAAAAGAGAACTCCCCCTGCCGCGGGGGAGTGGGCGGCAGGGGGAGCGTTCTGGGAGTCTTACTTCACGGCTCCCATGGAGAGGCCCCGGACCAGGTGGTTCTGGGCCACCCAGCCGATGATCATCACCGGTAGCGACGCCAGGAGGGCCGCCGCCGACAGCTGGGCCCAGTACAGGCCCTCGCTGGTGATGAAGCCGACCAGGAACACCGGCACCGTGCCCGCCTGGGCCGCCGTCAGGTTCACCGCGAAGAAGAACTCCGTCCAGGAGAAGATCACGCAGATCAGCGCCGTCGCCGCGATGCCTGGTGCCACCACCGGCAGGATGACCTTGAACAGCAGGGTCGGCAGCTTCGCGCCGTCCACGCGGCCCGCCTCCACCATCTCCTTCGGCACTTCCAGGAAGAACGAGCGCATCATCCAGATCGCCAGCGGCAGGTTCATCGCCGTGTAGAGGATGACCAGCACCCAGACGTTGTCCAGCAGCTTCAGGTTCTGCGAGATCACGTACAGCGGGATGATCGCCGCGACGACCGGCAGCATCTTGGTGGACAGGAAGAACCCGAGCGCGTCCCGGGTGCCCGGCACCGCCGCGATCGACAGCGCGTAGGCCGCCGGGACCGCCATCAGCAGCACCAGCAGCGTCGACACCACCGTGACGAACGCCGAATTGCCCAGGTACGGCAGGAAACCGCGTTCCAGGACGCCGGCGAACTGGTCCAGCGTCGGGGTGAACACCAGCCGCGGCGGGTCGGTGTAGGCGTCGGCCTCCTGCTTGAACGCCGTGAGCACCATCCACAGCAGCGGGAAGACGAACAGGATGGCGACCAGCCAGGTGAACGCGGTCAGCGCCCACCTGCCGGCCGGGTTTCCGGCACGCATCATCGCACCTCGCTCACGCCGAAGGTCCGGAACATCAAGCGCAGCGCGAACGTCGCCACGATCAGGGTCAGCACGACGACGATGACGCCCATCGCCGAGGACTGCCCGATGTCGAAGCCCTCGAAGGCGCGCTGGTAGATGTAGTAGGGCAGGTTCGTGCTGGCGGTGCCCGGGCCGCCCTGGGTCATCAGGAAGATCGCGTCGAAGCTGTTCACGATGTAGATCGCGCCGAGCAGGATCGCCAGCTGCAGGTAGCGGGTCAGCTGCGGCAGGGTGATCGACGCGAAGATGCGCCACCGGCCCGCGCCGTCCACCGCCGCGGCTTCGAGCACCTCCTTGGACTGCCCCTGCAGGCCCGCGAGGATCAGCAGCATCATGAACGGCGTCCACTGCCAGACGATCTGCGCCATCACCGAGGCCAGCGGGAACTCCGACAGCCAGTCGGTGTCGCCGCCGAAGACGAAGTTCAGCAGGCCGAAGGTCGGGTCGAACATCGTCGTCTTCCACAGCAGCGCGCCGGCCGCCGGGAGGATCAGGAACGGCGTGATGAGCAGCGTGCGGACCACCCCGCGGCCGATGAACTGCCGGTCCAGCAGCAGCGCCAGCCCGAGGCCGAGCAGCATCGCCACCAGCACGCAGACCACGGTCAGCAGCACCGTGGTCAGCATCGCGCCGCGGAACTGGCTGTCGGCGAACACGTCGACGTAGTTGCGCAGTCCGACGAAGTGGCGGGAGCCCGGCCGCACCAGGTTCCAGGACTGGAACGAGTAGATCACCGTGAGCACGAACGGGATCTGCGTGACCAGGATCGTGAACAGCAGGGCGGGCAGCAGCGGGGCCCGGCGCAGCCAGGCGGTGCCGGACCACTTGCCGACCGGCTTGCGCGCCTGGGCGGGCATCGTGACAGGTGTCGTGGCGGTCTGGGTCATCTGGTCTCCCGGTATGCCGCGCCGACCGATTCGGCGTACTCCTGGGACTGCTGGAGCGCCTCGTCGACCGTGATCTGCCCCGCGATGGCGGCGGACAGCTGCTGGCTGACCCGCGTGCCGAGGTCCTGGAACTCCGGGATGCCGACGAACTGGATTCCCGGGTACGGCACCGGGTGCAGCATCGAGTTGCTCTGCTGGGCGCGGTCGATTCCGTCCAAAGTGGCCGGTGCGTAGGCCTGGGCGGCCTGCTGGTACTCGGGGATCTGGTACGTCGACAGGCGGCAGCCGGGCGGAACCCGGTTCCAGCCGAAGGTGGTGCCGACGTTGCGCACGAACTCCTTGTCGGTCATCCAGCGCATGAACCGCCAGGCGGCGTCCTTGTCCTCGGCGACCTTCGGCATGGCCAGCGACCAGGTGTAGAGCCAGCCGCTGCTGGCAGTGCGCTCGACCGGGGCCGCGACGTAGCCGGACTTGCCGACGACGTTGCTGCTCTCCGGGTCCTCGTTGGTGCCGGCCATGACCGTGGCGTCGTACCACATCGCCGCCTGGCCCTGCCCGTAGCGCGTGCCGCATTCGGAGAAGCCCGCGCTCGACGCGCCGACCTCGCCGTGCTCGCGCACCAGGTTCACGTAGAACTCGGCGGCGGAGCGGAATTCCGGCGACGTCAGCTGCGCGTTCCAGTTCTCGTCGAACCAGCGCGCCCCGAAGGTGTTCGCGACCGTGGTGAACGGCGCGAGGCTCTCGCCCCAGCCCGGCTTGCCGCGCAGGCAGATGCCGGACACGCCCGCGGCCTTGTTGTCGAGCCTTGCCGCGAAGTCGGCGATCTGCTGCCAGGTCGGGCGTTCCGGCATGGTCAGCCCGGCCTGCTCGAACAGGTCCTTGCGGTAGGCCAGGAACGACGACTCGCCGTAGAACGGCACCGCGTACATCGAGCCCTGGTGGGACAGCGAGTCCCGGATGCTCGGGATGAAGTCGCCCGGGTCGTAGCCCTCGCTGCCGTCGATGTAGGGCTGCAGGTTCTCCAGCCAGCCGTTGGCCGCCCACTGCGGCGTCTCGTAGTTGCTGATCATCACCACGTCGAACTCGCCGCCCTCGGTGGCGGTCGAGGCGGTGATCTTGGCGCGCGCCTGGTTCTCCGGCAGCTGCACGAACTTCAGCTTGATGCCGGGGTTGTCCCGCTCGAACTGGTCCGACAGCGCGATCGCGTCCTCCATCTGCGGGTTCGACACGATCGCGACGACCAACGTCCGCCCGCCGGAGCCCAGCGTCCCGGCGCCGGCACAGCCGGTGAGCGTGAGCAGCGCGGCGCACGCGAGCAGCGCGAGCTTCCTCATTCGCCTATGCATCAACGCCTCCCGGCAGCACCTGGACCTTCAGCCCGGCACCGCTGCGCATCAGGTCGAGCGCCGCGGGGAACTCCTCCAGCGGCAGGGTGTCGGTGAGCAGCGCGGCGGTGTCGATCGCACCGGAGGCCACCAGGTTCAGCGCGGCACCGAAGCTGTTGAGCACCGCCATGGAACCGACGATCTTGATCTCGTCGTTGTAGATCCGGAACGGCGAGAGCGACACGCGGGCCTCTTCCGGGGCCACGCCGAACACCAGCAGCCGGCCGCCGCGGCGCAGCGAGTCGAAGGCGGCTTCGATCGCGGGCGCGGCACCGGTGCAGTCGACCGCGGCGTCGAACCGCTCGTCGAGCTCGGCGACGTCGGTGCCGACCGCCACCGCGCCGAGCCCGATCGCCCGGCCCAGCCGCGCCTCGTTGCGGTCGACGACCGTGACGTGCGCGCCGCCGCGCTGGAGCAGCTGCTGCATGAGCAACCCCATCGTGCCCGCGCCCACCACGAGGAACCGCTCGCCCGCTTCGACGCCGATCTGCCGGACGCCGTGCACCGCGCACGACACCGGTTCGACCAGCGCGCCCTGCTGCCAGGTCATCTCGTCCGGCATCCGGTAGCAGGTGGCCGCCGGGACGGCGACGTACTCGGCGAACGCGCCGTCCACGGTGTCGCCAGTGGCGTTCCAGTTCGCGCACAGGTTGCCGTGGCCGGAGCGGCAGGGCGTGCAGTACCCGCAGAACAGCGAGGGATCCACCGCGACCCGGTCGCCGGCCTTCCAGTCCCCCGGCACCTCCGCGCCGATCTCGACGACCTCGCCGGCGAACTCGTGGCCCGGCACGATCGGGTAAGGCGTGGGTGGGAAGTGGCCGTCGGCGATGTGCAGGTCCGTGCCGCAGATCCCGCACGCACCGACCTTGATCACCAGTTGCCCGTCCCCCGGCTTCGGATCCGGCACGTCGCCAACCCTGATCGAACCGGGCTGGTCGATGATCGCGGCGCGCATGACACTCCATTCCGGTCTGCTCATATGAGCGCATTTGATCGCGGGCGTCCCGCAATACGCGGAGCATTCAAGGACTTCATGCCGAGATACGTCAACCTTTGGGCCGGATTTCGAGCTATCTTGCTCATATGAGCACCAAGAGGATCCGGATGACCGACACGATCACCGCGGCGTCGATCGCGCACCGGTTCTACGTCCAGGGCCGGTCCAAGCTGGAGATCGCCGAGGAGTTCGGGATCAGCCGCTTCAAAGCGGCGCGCATCCTTGCCGCGGCACAGGAAACCGGCCTCGTCCGGATCGAGTTCGACCTGCCGGTGCCGGTGGACCTGCCGATGTCGGACGAGGTCCGCGCCGCCTACGGGCTCCGCCGGGTCATGGTGCTCAATCGAGCGGAATCGAAGGCCGACCGGCCGGAGCTGCGCCGCCGGATCGGCTCGCTGGCGGCGCGGCTGCTGACCGAGCTCGCCACGCCGGACGACGTGATCGGCCTGGCCTGGGCGCGTTCGGTGAACGCGATGGCCGAAGCCGTCGATTCCCTCCCGAAGTGCCCGATCGTGCAGCTGTGCGGGGTGCAGGCGGGCATGGACATGCGCGACCGGTCGGTGGAGACGGTGGGCCGGGTCGCGGCGGTCGGCGGCGGCGACCCCTACCCGATCTACGGCCCGCTGGTGCTGCCGGACCGCCGGACCACCGACATCCTGCGCAAGCAGCCGGGCATAGCGGAGACCTTCGACCAGTTCCAGCACCTGACCAAGGCCGTGGTGAGCATCGGCGCCTGGCAGCCGGGCGAATCGACGGTGTACGACGCGCTGACCCCGAGCGAACGGGACTCGATCGGCCGGCGCGGCGCGACGGCGGAGATCGCGGCCCGCCTGTTCGACGAGAACGGCAACGCCCTGTCGACCGGCCTGGCCCACCACGTCCTGGCGATCACCCACGAACAGCTGCGCCAGGTCCCGGAAGTGATCGCCCTCGGCTACACCGAACCGAAGGCGGAAGCGATCGACGCGGTCCTGCGCTCCGGCATCGTCACGACCCTCATCACCGACGCGGTGGCGGCCGAGCGGATCCTGGAACTGGCCGCCGAGCGCCCGCCCGGATGACCGGCCGATCCCCCGCGCAAGGCGCAGTTCGTTGCGCGAATTATCAAGGCGTCCGATGTTAATCTGGCGGCGTGGGCAATCAAGAAGATGGCCAGATGGGAATGGCGGCCGCGCTGGTGCGGTCCGCGTTCCTGGTGGATGCCGTGTACGCCAAGTCGGGCCGGGAATACGGGCTGACGCCGCAGCAGGGGCAGTTGCTGTGCGTGCTGATGTCGCGCTCGCGCGGCATGAGCGAACTGGGGTCGATGCTGGGCCTGGCCAAGTCGAGCCTCACCGGCCTGGTGGACCGCACCGAGCGCAACGGCCTGGTCCGCCGCGAGCCGGATCCGCAGGACACGCGCGCGGTGCGGGTCGCGCTCACCGCACAGGGCAGCAAGCTCGCGGACGAGTTCTACACCGAGACCTGCAGGCGGATCGAGGAGCTGCCGGCGAACCTCGGCCCCGCGGAGCGCAACACGCTCGCCGACCTGCTGGGCCGCGTCGTGCTGAGCAACGAGGTTCCGGTGATCTTCATGGAATCGGACGAGGGCACCCGCGACAGCTGATCCGCACATGATGTGTCCCGCGACACAATCCTTTGAGTTCGTGGTACGAACTATTATAGTTCGTACCACGAACTCGATCTTTTGTGGAGCGTGGAATCATGAGTCGTACCGTCGCGGTAATCGGCGGAGGCTACGGGGGCGCCGCGGTCGCCAAGGCGCTGCAGTCCGAGGCCGACGTCGTCCTCATCGACCCCCGGGACGCGTTCGTCAACGCGGCCGCATCGTTGCGCGCGCTGGCCCGGCCCGACTGGGCGGGCAACATGTTCTTCCCCTTCGAAACGCTGCTCACGCGGGGCGAGGTGATCCGCGACCGCGCGGTCTCGGTGGACCCCGGCGGCGTCACCCTGGCCTCGGGCGAGCACGTCCCGGCGGACTACATGGTCCTGGCCACCGGCTCCAGCTACGCCTACCCGGCCAAGCCCGGCTCCGACTCGGTCGGCGACGCGCTGGACGACCTCCGCCGGACGAACGAGGAACTCCGCCGAGCCGGCAAGGCGCTGATCCTCGGCGCCGGCCCGGTCGGCCTGGAACTGGCCGGCGAGATCAAGGACGCCTGGCCGGACAAGCACGTGACCATCGTCGACCCGGCCCGGGAGCTGCTCCCCGGCTTCGAGCCGGAGGTGGTCGAGGACCTGCGCGGCCAGCTCGACGCGCTCGGTGTCGACGTGCGCCTCGGCACCGGCCTGACGGCGGCGCCGAGCACCGAGCCGGGCCGTGCCGGTGCTTTCACCGCCACCACCACCGGCGGCGACGAGATCACCGCCGACATCTGGTTCCGCGCCTACGGGACGAGCACCAACAGCGACTACCTCGCCGACGGCAAGCTCACGACCCGCACGCCGCAGGGCCAGGTGCCCGTCACCGAATTCCTCAACGTCGTGGGGCACGACCACGTCTACGCGGTCGGCGACATCACCGACGTCGCCGAGGCCAAGATGGCAGCTCACGCGATGCAGCACGCCGAGGTGGTCGTCAAGAACATCTCCGCTCAGCTGAGCGGAGAACGCCCCGCGGCGACCTACGCTCCCCAGCCGTCCCTCTCGATCCTGCTCCCGCTCGGCCGCAGCGGCGGTGTCGGGCAGCTGCCCTCTCCCGAGGGCCCGACCGCCGCGCCGGCCGCGATGGTCGCCGAATACAAGGGCGCGGACCTGTTCACCGGCCGCTTCATCGAGCAGTTCGGCCCCACCGCCTGAACGCAGCGTTCCCGCTCGCAGCCGGCGTCCTCAAGACCATCCCAAGAGGACATCCACACCGCGACTCCGTCGACGCGGCCGATGCGCCCGGCGGCCAGGGGCCGAAATCGTCCACTCTGGACAAACGCAACGCGCGACGAGGATGACCGTTGGATCGGCGGTTCCGTCGACCAGTGGGTCGAGGAGCTGACCGGTGCCGTGCTCGAACACGGCGCGTCGGGCTTCACGCTGTTCTCGGCGGGCGGCGGAACGCAGGACGGCGTTTCCCTCGGACTCTGGGCGGGCGAAATCGTCCCGGCCGTGCGCGAAGCGATCGCGAAGGCCCGATGATCAGTGGCCTCGCCCCGCTCGGGGCGAGGCCACTGGAGCGATGGATGCTGTCCTCCGCCGCCTCCTGCGAACACCCAACTGCAGCTGAAATCTGTCGGGCCTGCGTGATTGCTCGGCGGCATGACCGAACGCGCGAATCACGCCCGACCTCGTCCGCCGCTGATCGGCATCGATGCGATCGCAGACCGGATCGAGACGGACCCGTCGCACCGCCGACTCGGCCGGGGCAGCGTGGTTATGAGCCACGCCAACAACGCAATCATCCTCATCGCGAAACCGCCCGTCCCCGCCGCGTGAGGCTCGTGAGCGAGGCGAGCCGGCGGGATGGCGCGCATAGCCGAAACCGTCCGGTGGCGCACGTTTCCCGTTGACTCTTCCAACGGGCAACGGGAAACGGCTCTATTTCCCGGCTCCGGAATCCGAATCTCCGCCACAATCCTCCGGCGAACGGCGCGCGGCCGTGCCGAACCGGATTTCCCTCCAGGCGTCGAGGACTGCGATGAATGCGGCGGAGAGCACCAGCACCAAGGCGAAAAGCTCAACACCGGAAAGGGCGATGCCGGCGAGGACGATCGCCGCCCACACCAGCACCGCGGTGAACACGGATGCGAGCATCACCCGTCCGAGCGACCTCGCCAGTGGTGGATTGGGCTGTTCGGGTATCGATTCTCGGACGAGCTCGTCCTTGATCATCTCTTCTCCTAAGGTCTGCCGGTGGCCCGGCCTCCCAGTCGCCGGACCGGCACGTTTCACCGTGCGCGAAAACCGGTCGGGACCAACAGCCGTTTCCCGTCGCCCGCTGAACCGGGCAACGGGAAACCCGGAGGACGATGTGACTGAACAGCCCACACTGTTCGGGGCAGAGCTTCGAAGACTGCGCACCGCGGCCGGTCTTTCGCTCACTCGAATGGCCGCGCTGCTTCATTACAGCAAGGGCTACGTGAGCAAGATCGAAACCGGCGGGAAACGGCCGACACCGGATTTCGCCCGGCGTTGCGATTCGATCCTCGAAGCCGGTGGAGAACTCGCGAGCCTGGTTCCCGCGCGGTCTTCCGAAGCATCGCTGCCCGAGGTGAACGGCGACGGTGAGGTGTGGTTGATGAGTCTCGACTCAGGCGGGAAGAGCTGGTTCCGGCCGATGGACCGGCGGCAGGCGCTGGCGGCGGGCGCGGCTTCGGTGCTCGCCTTCGGCATGGGCGGCGGTCACGCGATCGCCGAGGACAGCACGGTCTCGACGTTCCGCACCATGTTCGACCAGTTCCGCAGGCTGGGGCAGACGGCGAGCCCCTCGGTGGTGCTGCCCGCGCTCATCGCGCAGACCCACACCCTCCGCGAACTCGCCGCCCGCGCCAGGCGTCCGAAGGCCCGCGGCGAGCTCTTCGCGTTGAACTCGCGGTACGCGGAATTCGCCGGGTGGATGGCGCAGGAATCGGGAAACGACCAGGCCGCGCTGTGGTGGACCGACCGCGCGGTAGAGCTGGCCGAAGCCGGCGAGGACCCAACGCTGGCCGCGTACTCGCTGGCCCGGCGCGCGCTGGTCGCCATGTACCAGCGAAACGCACAGCACACGATCGACCTGTCGCGCCAAGCGCAAAGCGGCGCGACGACCCCGCGCATCCGCGGTTTGGCCGCTTTGCACGAGGCGCAAGGCCATGCGCTCGCCAGTGACTACGACTCGTGCATGCGGGCACTGGACCACGCGCGCGAAATGCTGAGCGCCTCGCAACCCGAAGCCGGGCCGGTGCTCGGCACGACGAACCTGGCCGACCCGGTCGAGATGATCCACGGCTGGTGCCTCCACGATCTCGGCCGAATCCACGCCGCTACGACGGTTCTCGACCGCGAGGTCCAACGCCTGTCGCCGCAGGCACTTCGCTCTCAAGCGCGTTACGGCGTGCGCCGCGCATTGGCCCACGCCTCGGCCGGCGACATCGACCACGCCTGTGCTCTGGCCGGCCAGATCCTCGGTGTCGTCGACACCGTCGGCTCGGCGACCATCATCACCGACCTCCGCCAGCTGAGCCACGTTCTCGCCCGGCACCACCGGGTTCGGTCAGTCCGCGAGCTGCAACCCCGGCTGATCACCTCGTTGCACAACCAGTCCATCTGAGAAGTCCCCAGGCGCCATCCGTGCCGGAAATGAGGTACCTCCATGCCAAAAATCTTCGTCAACTACCGAACCGACGACTGCCACCAGGCAGCGGCGCACATCGAAAGCTACTTGTCGGGCAGGTTCGGCAGCGAAGAGGTGTTCCGCGACAGCAAGTCGATCCGGCCCGGTGACAACTTCCGAGCGCGTTTGCAGGCCGCGTCGCTCGACGCCCGCGCACTCCTCGTCCTGATCGGCCCCAACTGGGTCACCGCGACCGACCAGAGCGGGAACCAGGCCCTGGCGAGCGAGAACGACTGGATCCGCAAGGAGATCTTGAACGCCATGGAGTCCGGTGCCCGCATCATCCCGGTCCTGTGCGGGCGCGGGCTGCCGCGGCTTCCGGCCGCAGCACTGCCGCCGGAGTTGGCCCCGCTGGCCGACCTCCAAGCGCTCGACTTCGACACCGGAAACGCCGAGGCCGGGCTGGTGCGAATCGCCGCCGAGCTCCTGGACCTGGTGCCGGGGCTCGTGGACCGGGCGGCGAAAGCGCCTTCATCCGAAGGCGTGTACAACTCCATCACCGGCCATGTCGGGAGCGCCATCCAGCTCCGCGACCTGCACACCGGATCGATCACCACCACCACGTTCAACGGCCCGACGGGTCCGGTGAGCAGCGGCGCGGGTGACCAGAACAATTTCTACGGCGACGGCGCGAACTACATCGCGGGCAAGAACACCGGCGGAATCCGCCAGAAGTTCGGCTCGAAGCGGGAGCGGGGTGAAGACCGGTGACCGAAACGAACAACGAATTCCACGACACGCAGGGAAGCCCGATCCACGCCGGATCCGGCGATCAGAACATCAACCCGATCTACTTCACGATCCACGAGAGCGTCCAGGAGCAGGCTCGTGGGCCGCGGTTGACGCTGAAGGACGACCTGCGTTGGCTCAAGAGCCGGTTCGAGCCGCCGCAGAACTTTGGTGCTGCGCGGGAAATGTTGCGGCAGTCCCGCACCGTCGTGCTCACCGGGCCGCTGGGAAGCGGTCGGCGCACAGCGGCGAAGATGCTCCTGAACGAGCTCGCCGACGACCACACCCCCTTCACCGTGCTCGACGACGAGGCGCGCACACAGGATCCGGGCCTGGACAAGTTGAAGGTCCAGCCGGGCCACCTGTTCGTCCTCGACCTCTCGGACAGCGGCGAAGACGTGTTCCACGCCCGGCAACGAGATCTCCTCTCGTTCCGCACGATCCTCCAGCAGCGCAACGGCTATATCGCCGTAGTCGTGCCCGATTCCCGCAAGCACCACCTGGATTCGGACCTGGCGCAGTTCGAGGCCAGGATCGACCGGCCGCGCGGTGCCTCGGTGCTGCGATGGCACCTGGAACAGGAGTCGATCTTCCCCTCGGTCCAGCAGCTGGCCTCGGAGGAACTCGCACGCAGCCTGTCCGCACCGATGTCGGAGATCGCCAACCTCGCGCAGATGGTCGTGCTCGCCAGGGACACGAACCGCAGCGGCGACGTCGCAACGTGGCTCAGCGAGGCGGTTTCCGCCCGGATCGACCGCAGCAACGAGGTGGCGGAGCAGCTGAACAAGGTGTCAGGCGGTCGGCAGCGCACGGTCCTGCTCGCCGCGGCGATGTGCCGCGGAGCATCAAGCGACGCCGTGTTCTTCGCCTCCCACCGCCTTGTGAGCGCGTTGAGCCTCGACGGACGTGAGGAGCCCCGGATGGAACAGGAGGGCTACCGCACCCAACTCGTCGATCTGAGCATCGACGTCGCGCCGAACAACCGGATCGAGTTCAGCCGGCTCAGCTATGACCGGGCGTTGCGGGAGCACTTCTGGGACAACTACCCAGATCTCCGGGAGCCGTTCTGCCGGTGGGTGGACGACATCATCCGCATCGAGCAGTTCACCAGGCGGGACCGGGAGAACCTGGTGGACCGGTTCGTGGAGCAGGCGCTACGCACCAACTCGCCGGGGCACGTGAAGTGGCTGATCGACCGGTGGGTCTTTCCCAGGCAGCACGGAGCGTCGAATGCACTGCGCGACTACGGTGTGCGAGCTCTCCTGCGCGGTCTGAGGAGCGAGCGCCACGGTCACTTCTTCCGGCGTCTGGTGTACGACTGGTCGCGGCGCAACGACCTTCCCGGTGACGTCGGGCAGATCGTTGTGGACGTGTGCACCGAGGTGATCGCGCCGACCTACCCTGAACAGGCCCTGGTGCGGCTGCACCACCGGGCCCGCAACGAGGACGGCACCGGCGCCCCGACGGCGTACCAGGCGCTCGTCGAGCTGACCTCGCGCGATCCGATACTGCTGCGGCTGCTGCTCGACAGGCTCACGACGGGCCTGGCGAGGCAGCAACCGTGGCCCGTCGACCACTTCCTCTTCCTCGCCATCGCGGATCCGGTGCGGCTGGCCGACTCCAGCATGCGTTCCCAGCCTCTCGCGGCAGATCACACGATCCGCTTCCAACTGAGTTCCTGCTGGCGTGAGACCATGCTCGCTCGTCCAGACCTCGTCGTGCAGCGCGTCTGCCACTGGCTCGACGCCGCCGGCCGGACCGCGCCGCACGATCTGCTGCTCGGCATCCTGGTGGACGCGGCGAGCCAGCACCTCCACTTGCTCGGTTCGCTGCACGTCCTCGCGCGCGATTGGAGCCGGACCACGAGCGGGCGCGCCGATGTCTTCGTCCGGTTGTCCCAGCTGATCGACATGGCGCAGGGCCTGCACTCGACCGACTACACGTTCGACCACGTGCCTGAGGAGGCCGTTCGATGAGCAAGGAAAACCGGATCCTGTACGGCGGCCTGACGCTGGCGGCTGCCGTCCCGCTCCTGCTGGGTCTGCTGCTGGAATGGCCGGCCTGGGTCACCGTGCCGCTGTTCGGAGCGATTCTGTACGGGGTCTACCAGAAACTCATGCACGGGAACAGGACGACCAGCGACCACGTCGGCGTGGTCCTGGACCGGATTGGCCTGTACGGGGACAACCCGGTGCGCGCCCTGACGGCCCACCGCTTCGCGCGGCTGATCGAAGCCGCCGGAAATCCCGGCGTGGCCGAAGAAGTCCGCCAGAAGTTCGACGCACCACGCCCGCTCTAGGGCCGAGGTGAACGGCCCGTTCGTCCCGCCCACCGGAGCGAACGGCCCGTTCACCTCACCGCCCGAGAAGCTCACTTCGCTCACCTCCACTGGAACGAGCATGAGGCCCTGCGTGACGTGAGGGTCAAGCCGTTCTGGGCGCATCCACGTGACCGCCGAAGAACCCGGTCAGTTCGCGGACCACCGCATCCGGCTGTTCCTCGGGCACGTAGTGGCCGCTGCACCGCACCTCGACGACGCGAATGTCCGTGCCCTTGTCCGGCCCCATCTGCGCACGCAACGCCGGATAGCTGGACTCTCCGGCCAGGGTGAGGATCGGGAGCTCCACCGGGGCGTAGGTGGCCAGCGCGGCGACGTCCTGTCGCATCGTCTGGTACCAACCGTTGCCCGCGCGGATGGCGTCCGGATCGTCGTAGGCGTGGGCGTAGACGCGCCGCGCGTCCTCGTCGACGGACGCCTGGTCCAGCAGCATGTGGCCGTACAGCCAGTCGATCAGGTACCGGAAGCGACCGGCCAGGAGCTGCTCGGGCAGGCCGCGGAGCTGGTTGAACGCGAACCACCACGGGTAGCCGCCACGGCCCACCTCCAGCGCCGCGGCCTGGTCGTCGGATCCCGGCAGCATGGTGATGTCCAGCCACGAGGCGTCCGGGACGCCCATGTCCACCGTGACCAGCCTCCGCACCGCTTCCGGATGGCCGGCCGCCAGGTGGTAACCGACCGAGGCCCCGATGTCATGTCCCGCGACAAACGCGGACTCATGCCCCAGGTGCCGGATCAGCTCGCGGATGTCGCGCGCCATCGTCGGTTTGTCGTAGCCGGACTCGGGCTTGGCCGACGATCCCATCCCACGCAGGTCGACCGCGGTCACCCGGAATCGGCGCGCCAGCTCGGGCAGCACCTTGCGGAACTGCCACCAGGTCTGCGGCCAGCCGCCGAGCAGCACCAACGGTTCGCCGCGCCCGCCGGTGACGTGGTGCAGCCGGGTGCCGTTGACGTCGGCGTGTTCGCTCGTGAAGCCCCCGTCCAGCGAGGCGGCCAGTTCGGCATCGGTAGGTACGGCGTTCACAGCGCTCCTTTTGTTGAATGATCATTCCAGTAAATGGGCATGGAAGTACCCGACCCGAGAGCGCGTCAGATCACTTCAACAGGGCGAGGGCCTGCTCCACGGCGTCATCGAGGAAGCGCCGCCGAACGGGCGTCTTGCCCACGACGCGCACACCCTGGAGCAGCGTCACCAGGAATCGCGCCAGCGCCGCGGGATCCTTGTCCGCGGCCAGGTCCCCCTCCGCGCGGGCGCGCATCAGGGCCGCCGTGAGCGCGGTCTCCATCACGGCCAGACCGGACTCCACCCGGCGGCCCACCTGCTCGTCCGCAGGCAGCTCGACCGCCGTGTTCGTCATGAAACAGCCCTTGACCTCGGCGTCCTCGACCGAAATCTCGACGTAAAGGCGCACCAGGCCGCAGACCGCGTCGATCGCCCGGCCGGACGCGGACAGGTGCGCCACGAACGCCTGCCCGGTGTCCTCGACATAGCGCTCCAGGGCCTTCAGGTACAGCTCGCGCTTTCCGCCGAACGCGCCGTAGATGCTGCCGCGCCCCAGCCCGAGGCAGTCGACCAGATCCTGCATCGAGGTCGCCTCGTAGCCCTGCCGCCAGAACAGCTCCATCGCCTTGCCCAGCGCGACGTCCGGATCGAACTCCTTGGTCCTGCCCACACCGGAGAGGCTAACCGATTTGGACCGATCGTTCAAATTCTCTAGGCGGCGCCGATCGTGGACAGCCTGACCGCGCGCTACGCCGAGCCTTCGGCCGCACCGACTTGCGCCGCTGGATGCTGGCGCGCCTGGGGATCGCAGCCGATCCGCGCAGTGAGCACTACTGGCAACTGACGGTGATCAATGATTGGCCGGTTCCGCCGAGCCTGGCACCGGTGTTCGCATGGTTCACGGCGGCTCTGCGCGCCGCCATCGAGAAGTAGGCCTCGAACCGGGCGTTAGAAGCGATCAAGGCCGGCAGGTTCAGCGGCTGATGCGTGCTGCGCCCGGCCAGGTGGGCCGGCCGGGCGCCGCCTGGTCATGATCGTGCGTCGTATCGGCCGGTGTGCTTTTCGCGGCCGTTCGGGAGGGTTCCCGTGAAATGCTCCGTCCACTCGTCGATCTGGTTCGGCGTTGGGTTTCCTCCCAGCGCGACCGCCGCTAGCGATGGCAGCTCGGCGCCGAGTTCCCAGAGCCGCACCCACTGCTCGTAGGTCAGGGCGAGGAGCAGCAGTCCTCCCAGCTTTGCGACCGGCTCCACGTCGGTCACCTCGGCGCGGGAGAGGTCGAGGCCCTGGAGTCGCAGAAGTGTTGGTAGCACAGCGATTTCCACCGGCTGCTGCGAGCGGAGGGCCAGGTTTCGAAGCGTCGGATGGCCTGCCAGCGGAGTCGGGTCGATCGAGCCCAGTTCCAGCGTCAGGCTCTCCAGGGGCGCGTCTCGGAGCGGGCTCAGGTCGATGGCGCCCTGGCCGAGCAGCACCGCGTCCCGCAACAGGGGTGCACGTCGCACCGGTTCCAGGTCGATCCCGTCGGCCTTCCACGCCGTGAGGCGCTGGACTTCCCCAGACATCCCGGCCAGGGAGCCGCCGTGGTCGCCGGCATCCCACGAGAACGACTCCAGGTACTCCCACGGGCGCGGGGTGTCGGCGTCGACGAACAGGCGGTCGAGGTCGAGCTCGTAGTCGCCGCGTTCGAGCGCCTCCACCTGGCGGCGCAGCAGCGTCGTCACCGAGTCGGCGACGTAGATGGGAGCTCCTTCGTACTCGCCGCCGATGATGATCACCTGTCCCGGGCGGCCCGCCGGCCCCGGGTCCATGTCGACGGCGAGGAAGTCCCCGTCCTCGTTGACCCCGATCACGATCCACCCGTCGCGGCTCATCGACCGGCGCACCTTCCCCGGCGGTATCGCCTCGAAGACCGCACCCGTCAGCGGGTCGTCGGTCCAGTCGCGTTCGTGCCGGTGGTGGGGATGGTCGGTCACGAACTCCAGGTCGGTCCACGAGTGCGTGTCGAAGATGTTGACGTCGCCGCCGTCGTCGCCGTCGGCCACGCCGTACAGGGCGACCAGATCGGGCGGCAGCGCGACGTCCAGGCTCGCCATGAGCTCGGCGCGCGTCGTTTCGTCCAGCGGAGGAGACAGTTCTTCTTCCTCCTCCTCTTCGAAGATCTCCGCGCGCAGCCGGAGGTACTCCCGGAGCAGCCGCACGGCCTCGTCCGGATCACCCGCGAACGTCGGATCCGCAGGGCCCTCCTGCTCGTCCCCCGGCTCGGCGGGCAGGACATCCGGCTTGAGCACGAGCAGCAGGCGATCCGGTTGGTACTGCGTGCGGATCAGCGACCGGCTGGTGATCACCTCGAACTCGCCCGAAGGCTCGACGACCAGCTCGACGGTCAGGTGTTCCGGCCACGGCTCGGTCGCGAAGAACAGGGCTCCCGCTTCCTTGAACAGATCCGCGCCACCGTCGCGGAGCTCACCGTCGGCCAGCTCGTACTGCATGACGCTGCTGCGGGAGCTGCTTCTGTCCCGGTGAACGCTCGCCCACGCGCGCCGCCATCCCTCGGGAGCGTTCTCCGCGACGCGGGCGGCCATGCCGCTGAGCAGTTCGGTGGTGCCGGCTTCCCGCCGATGACGTCCCATTGGAATGCGCCCGTTCAGATCGTTGATCGTTTCCGACGGGTTCTAGCACCCGGTGCCGACAGTCGCGGCGCACCGGCCTCGGGACCGGGTCCGGTGCCGAACACGGCGATGACCACGTTCCATCGGCGTGTCAGAACCCGACACGCCGATGGCTGTGGACAACTTCCGCAATTTCAATGGAAATCAGAGCTCTGATTTCCATTGAAATTGCGTTCCTGCCGCGTTTCCGGTGCTTCAGGGCCGTTCGTCGACGTCGAAGTCGAGGTGGGCGATCCGCTCTTCGACCGTGACCGCGTTGCGGACGGCCCGGCGGGCACGCCGGGTCAGGTCGGTGAACTCGGCGAGGTGGGCTTCGGCGGCCGCGCGATTGGCCGGGCCGTTCCCGGCCGCGTCGAGGGTGACCCGGCGGATCTCGTGCTCGATCTCGACGAGCTGGGAGAGCAGATCCCGCTGCCGCTCCTCGCTGATCAGCAGGCTGTGATCGCGTTCCCCGTCAGGCGGAACCTCGGGGTGCTCGGCGGTCATCGCGAACCAGTCCCTTCGGCCGGGGCTCGCCCGACGCTACCAGCCGCGCGGCCCGCCCGGCACGAGGACCGGGCGGGCCGCGTTCGACCGTCCACTTAGATCAGTTCAGATCCGCGCCGTACGGTTGGGTGATCGCTTCCAGGTGGTGACCCGACGGGTCGCAGAAGTAGACGCCGCGGCCGCCGTGGTTCGTGTTGTACTGCTGCGGGAGCTTCTGCTGCGGGTCCGCCCAGTGTTCGAGGCCCGCCGCCTGAATTCTGGCGTAGATGCCGTCGAAATCTTCCTCGGTGACGAGGAATGCGTAGTGCTGCGGCGGGAATTCGATGCCCGGCTCCGCGAACTGGAGCGTCACGCCCGCGTCCAGGTGGACCGTGAGGAAGGGGCCGCCCGGCTCCGCCGGCGGGAGGTCGAACATCTCCGTGAAGAAGGACGCCGATTCCTGCTTGTCGCGCGCGGCGACGATCGTGTGATTGAAAAGAGTGGTCATGAAGACCCTTCGAACCCACGCCTCCATGCCTGGCACAGCCTGCCACCGACACGCGACGCTGGCTCGATCAGATCACGACGGCTTCCGGCGCGTCAAGATCACGTGCCCCGGGTCACAGCCAGGTACGGGGCACGCTCTCCAGGTCATTGCAGAGGCTGTCGGGGGCTTGCGCGCCACCCCAGGCCTCCGCAACGGCCCGGAATGCTCGACCCGAGCGACCGGGACCGATCATCCGCATCCGTCCCGCAGCTGGGTTCTCACGTGTTGGTACGGCAGAACCGGGGATGCTCGAACCACGCGCCGCTGCGCGAAAATGTGGCGGCACCGAACACTTCGCCGGAAGGAGTGGTCGATGACCACGTCGCCGCTCGACAATCCCGCGTGGGCTTCACTCACCGGCCCGCACGCCGGCTTCGCCGAGAAGCACGGGCAGGTGCTGCGCTACCCCGTCGACATGGCGCCGTTCCTGGCCATTCCGGACGAGTTCGGCGACGACGGCTGGCGGGACGTCGCGGCGCTGGCCGGGCCGGGCGCGGTGGTCCCCTTCTCCGGGCGGGCGCGAACACCCCCGTCCGACTGGGAAGTCGTGGAGCGGCTGCCCGGCGTGCAGCTGGTCGACGACGGCGTGGTCGGGGTCGAGGACGACGAGGCGGTGCGGCTCACCGCGGCGGACGTGCCGGACATGCTCGACCTCGTCAAGCGCACCCAGCCCGGGCCGTTCCTGCCGCGCGTCGTCGAGCTCGGCACGTACCTGGGATTCCGGCGCGGTGGCGAGCTCGTCGCGATGGCCGGCGAGCGGCTGCACCCGCCCGGCTGGACGGAGATCAGCGCGGTCTGCACCGATCCGGCGTTCCGCGGGCAGGGCCTGGCCACCCGGCTCATGCGGGCCGTCGTCGCCGGCATCCGGGCCCGGGGCGAGAAGCCGTTGCTGCACACGGTCGCGTCCAACACCGACGCCATCCGGCTCTACGAATCGATGGGCTTCCGGCTGCGCTACCGGCTGTTCTTCACCGCCGTGCGGGTCCCGGAAGCCTGACCAAGCCGCGCACGCCTTCCGCGCGACACCCGCCCTACGGCTGTGGGGCGGGCGATTTCGCGCGAAATCGCGGCGAGGCAGGTCCCCGGACAGCCTCGGTGGCAGCCATGGCGCAGGCGCGAGGCGATCAAGGCCGGCGCCGCGAAGATGTGACCCCGGCCCGCCGTTCGGGTGCTGGCGGCGGTTTCGCGCGAAGCCGCCGCCCGCGCGAAAACGCTGCTACCGCAGGGCCTTCTTCAGGATCTTGCCGCTCGGGCCCTTGGGGAGTTCGTCCAGGACCCGGAATTCGCGCGGGCACTTGTACCCGGCCAGGCGCTCCCGGCTGAACGCGATCAGCTCGTCCGCGTCCGGGCTGCTGCCGGGCTGGAACGCGACCACCGCGACGATCTCCTCCCCCATGCGCGAGTCGGGCTTGCCGATCACGGCCGCCTCGCGGATCGCCGGGTGGGCGTAGAGCACCTCTTCGACCTCGCGCGGGTAGACGTTGTAGCCGCCGCGGATGATCAGGTCCTTCTTGCGGTCCACGACGAAGAAGAAGCCGTCCTCGTCGCGGTAGCCGAGATCGCCGGTGTGGAACCAGCCGCTGCGGAACGCCGCCTCGGTCGCCTCCGGGCGCTTGTAGTAGCCCTTCATGACGTTGTGGCCGCGGATCACCACCTCGCCGATGTGCTCGGGGCCGGGCGGCAGTTCGCGGTCGTCCTCGTCGAAGATCTTCACCTCGATGCCCCACAGCGGCCGGCCGATCGAGCCGATCTTGCGCTCCGCCGCGCTGCAGTTGAACGTCGCGACGGCGGCGGTCTCGGACAGGCCGTAGCCCTCCAGCACCACGATGCCCGGCACTGTCCGCTCGAACTCCCGCAGCACCTCCTCCGGCATCGCCGCGCCGCCGGAGATCCCGGCCCGCAGCGAGGAGAGGTCCCGGCCGGAGAGGTCCTCGCCGAGCAGCGCGAAGTACATCGTCGGCACGCCGGAGAAGATCGTGCAGCGGTGCCGCTCGATCGCGTCCAGGACGGCTCCGGCGTCGAACTTGGGGATGAGCACCGCCGAGCCGCCGAACCTGATCACCGGGCCGAGCACCGTGACCAGCCCGAACACATGGAACAGCGGCAGCACCACGACGCTCACGTCGTCCTCGGAGACGCCGAACCGCTCGCCGCCGACGGTGCAGGCCATGAACAGCTCGAAGTGCGTCAGCTCGGCGCCCTTCGGCTGACCGGTCGTGCCGCTGGTGTAGAGCACGACCGCCGTGTCGTCGGCTTCCACGGCGGTGATCTCGCCGGTGTCCTCGGCCGCGCACAGCTCCGCGAAGGGCTTCGTACCGCTGGGAGTCGCCGAGCCGACGACGTAGACCGGCACCCCGTCCGCGGCCTTGACGGCTTCGTCCGCGAAGGACTCGAAGGTGATCAGCAGCGTCGCTTCGCTGTCGGCGAGGTGGTAGGCGATCTCCGACGCCCGCAGCATCGGGTTCAGCGGCACCATCACGAGGCCGGCCTTGAGGATGCCCAGGTAGGCGAACAGGAACTCGGGCACGTTCGGCAGGTGCACGACGACCTTGTCGCCGCGGCGCAGCCCGGCCGCCTGCAGTCCGGCCGCGACGCGCCCGCTGAGCTCGTCGACCTCCCGGTACGTGATGGCCTGCGCGCCGAAGTGCAGGAGTGCCCGCTCGGGCCGCTCGGTCGCAGATTCGCGCAGCATCGTCGCCAGGTTGAATCCCATGCCCACTCCGTCGGTTCGGGGAACGGCGGTGTCGCCCGGACAAGTCGGTACCGACCAGTCGGTATGATTGCAGCCTACGCAAGAGTGATCTGGCACACAAGATGCCGGTCAGGTGGCGCTACGCTCCCGGGCATGGCGGACTCCGGTTTTCCCCGTGGCGTGGGCGCGCCCGCGACGAGGGCGCTGAACGCGGCCGGCTACACCGAACTGCGGCAGCTCGACGGCGTTCCGGCCGCCGAGCTGAAGAAGCTCCACGGCATGGGACCGAAGGCGCTGTCCCGGCTGCAGGAATCGCTCGAAGAGCTCGGCCTGTCGCTGTCCTGATCGTTTTCCTGCACGCAACCGCGCTTCCGCAACGGTTTCCCGACATTCTGGTGTTCCCCGGGCGGCGGGCGGTCATCCTGACCGTGACGTGATCATGAGATGAGGGGACTGCCGTTGTCCACACGCGAGCTGCAGGACGAGTTGGTGCGGTTGCGGCGGCAGCTGCACGCCGAACCCGAGGTCGGGCTGGATCTGCCGCGCACGCGGGAAAAAGTGCTGACCGCGCTGGACGGCCTGCCGCTGGAGATCACCACCGGTAGCGGGCTGAGCTCCATCACCGCGGTGCTGCGCGGCGCGCACCCGGGCCCGACGGTGCTGCTGCGGGCCGACATGGACGCCCTGCCCGTGACCGAGCAGACCGGCGTGGACTACTCCTCCCGGATCGACGGCCGGATGCACGCCTGCGGGCACGACCTGCACACCGCGATGCTGGTCGGCGCCGCGCGGCTGCTGACCGAGCGGCGCGCGGAGCTGGCCGGCGACGTGGTGCTGATGTTCCAGCCCGGCGAGGAGGGCTGCGACGGCGCCGGGAAGATGATCGCCGAAGGCGTGCTGAAGGCCTCCGGATCGCACCCGGTCGCCGCGTACGGCATGCACGTCCAGGCCGCGCGCCACGACCTCGGGACCTTCACCACCCGGCGCGGCCCGCTCATGGCGGGCGGCGATCTTCTCCGGGTGACGGTGCGCGGAGCGGGCGGCCACGGCTCCACCCCGCACCGCGCCAAGGATCCGATCGCCCCGGCCTGCGAGATGGTCGGCGCGCTGCAGGCGCTGGTCGCGCGCACCGTCGATCCGTTCGAGACCGTGGTGCTGACGGTGGGCAGCTTCCACTCCGGGGACGCGGGCAACGTGATCCCCGGCGAAGCGGTCTTCGATGGCTCGCTGCGCTGGTTCTCCGTCCCTTCGCGGGACGCGGTCTGGGCGGGCATCGACGCCGTGTGCAACGGCATTGCCGCAGCCCACGGCGTCGAGGTCGACGTGGACCTCACTGAGTACGTGCGCGCCACGATCAACGACGACGCCGAGGCGGAGTTCGCCGCGCAGGTCGCGGCGGACGCCCACGGTGACCGGTTCTCCTGGTTGGACCGCCCAGTCACCGGCGGCGAGGACTTCTCCCGCGTGCTGGAACAGGTTCCGGGCGCGTTCATCTTCCTGGGCGCGTGCCCGCCGGACCGCGATCCCGCCACCGCGCCGGACAACCACTCCCCGTTCGCCGTCTTCGACGACAGCGTGCTCGCCGACGGCGCCGCGCTCTACGCCGAACTTGCGATCCGCCGCCTGGCCCGGAGCCAGCCGTGATCACCGAAGCGGACCGCGCAACGCCCCGGAAGTGGCGGACCATCGTCAGCACCGGCGCGGGCAACGCGCTGGAGTGGTTCGACTGGAACGCCTACGCCGTCTTCACCCCGTTCTTCGCCGCGCAGTTCTTCCCCGCCCACGACAGCACCAGCGCCGTGCTGTCCAGCCTGGCGATCTTCGCCGTCGGGTTCCTGATGCGGCCGCTGGGCGGGCTGCTGTTCGGCTGGTTCGGCGACCGGATCGGCCGCCGCTCCGCCATGGTCGGCTCCATCGCGCTGGCCTCCGGCGGCAGCCTGCTGATCGGCATCGCGCCGACGTACGAGACGATCGGCATCGGCGCGGCGCTGCTGCTGGTGGTCGCCCGGCTGTGCCAGGGGCTCGGGCACGGCGGCGAGATGCCCGCGGTGCAGACCTACATCGCGGAGATGGCGCCGCGCGGCCGGCGCGGGATCTGGTCCAGTCTCGTCTACACCTCGGGAACCTGCGGAATCCTGGCGAGCTCCGCGCTCGCCGCCGCGTTGGCGGGCGCGCTGCCGCCGGGCGCGATGAGCGCTTGGGGCTGGCGGGTGCCGTTCCTGCTCGGCGGCGTCGTCGGGCTCTACACCCTCGTGATGCGGCTGCGGCTGGCCGAGACGCAGGTCTTCGACCGGCAGCGGACGACGAACCGGCCGCCGCTGTGGCGGAGCTTCTGGGAGCAGCGCACCGCGTGCCTGCGGGTGATCGGGCTGACCGTCGGCAGCACCGTGGTGTTCTACACCTGGGTGGTTTCCGCGCCCGCGCAGGCGATCAGCGTCCACCACCTGGACCCGTCCGCGGCGCTGTGGGCCGGCGCCCTGGCGAACGCGGTGTTCATCCTCGTCCTGCCGCTGTTCGGGGCGCTTTCGGACCGCATCGGCCGCAGGCCCGTGCTGCTGATGTCCTTCGTGGGCAGCGCCGTGGTCATCTACCCGCTGAGCTGGCTGATCCAGGACCAGATCTGGCAGTTCGCGGTCGCGATGATCGTCGCGCTGCTGGTCATCGCCCCGGGACCGGCGATCATGCCCACGGTGTACGCGGAGCTGTTCCCGACCCGGATGCGGACGGCGGGCGCCGGCTTCCCGTACGCCATCGCGACGGCGGCGTTCGGCGGCAGCGCGCCGTACCTGCAGACCTGGCTGGCCAGCAGCGGCCGCGGCGACGTGTTCCTCGGCTACCCGGTGATCCTGCTGCTGATCAGCGCCGTGGTCGCGTACCGCATGCCGGAGACCAAGGACATCGCCCTCGACTGACGCCGTCGTTCCCGGGGCCGTGCGCCCGGGTGCTGCCGCGAAACCGCCACCCCGCACGGCCGCCAAGCGGCATCGCCACGTCAAGGCACGAGCGAACGCCTATCCGTTCATGGCACGCGTCATATCTCTGAAAACTTCCTCATTGCTCCCTATCTGGACTATGTTAGGGAACGATGAAGGAAGAAATGTACTCAGTGGAGCAGGTGGCCGATCGACTCGGGCTGCACGTGCGCACCGTGCGCGGCTACATCCGCTCGGGGCGGCTCAAGGCGGTGCGGATCGGCAAGCAGTACCGGATCGCCCGCGCCGACCTGGAGGCGCTGACCGGCCGCCCGCAGCCCCCATCCGGCCGGCCCGCCGGGGCGGTGGAGGTGTCGAGCATCGTGCAGATCGACGGCGTCGACCGCGCCGCGGCCGATCGCATCGGCACGCTCGTCCAGGCCGAGGCGAACGGCGCCCCGCACCCGCTGCGCATCCAGACCGTTCACGACGAGGAGCGCAGCCGCCTGAAGATCGTGATCCTCGGCGGCGCCGCCGCGACCGCCGAGCTGCTGAACCTGCTGCACGCCGTGCTCGAAGGCGACAACGGGCTGCTCGCCGAGGAGTCCGACGATGCCTGAGCCACCAGCAGGTCTGGGCATGATCGCCGTCCCAGGCGGGGAAGTCGTCCTGCGGGACGAGGGCACGAAGACGAACTGGCCGGTCGAGGTCGGTGACTTCCTGCTGGCGGCGCACCCGGTGACCCGCGAGCTGTACCGCGCCGTCACCGGCGACGCGCCGGCGAGCCCGGCGGGGCCGCGGACGCCGGTCACCGAAGTCTGCTGGCAGGAGGCTGTCCGGTTCTGCAACCTGCTCTCGGCATCGGCGGGACTCCAGCCCTGCTACTCGATCGGCGACGACCCCGACGCGCGGGAGGTGACCTGCGACTGGTCCGCCGACGGCTTCCGGCTCCCGACCGAAGCCGAGTGGGAGCACGCCTGCCGGGCCGAAACCTCGGATGTCCACTATGGAGAGTTGGACGAGATCGCCTGGTACCGCGGGAACTCCGGCGACGAGGTGCACGAGGTCGCGACCAGGGCGCCGAACGCGTGGGGCTTCCACGACATGATCGGCAACGTGTGGGAATGGTGCTGGGACGTCTACGATCCCGAGGTCTACGGTCCGTACCGGGTGTTCCGCGGCGGCGGCTGGTACGACCCGCCACGGGGATGCCGCGCGTCGTGCCGCCGCAAGAGCCACCCGACCTTGCGCACCGACGACCTCGGGTTCCGGCTTGCCCGCTCGCGCTGACGCATCAGCGCTCCGCCATGCCCTCCAGGGCTTCCAGCACCGCCCCGGCGCGCTTGAGACCGCTCAGGAGGTGCTGCTCGACCTCGGCGACCTTCGGCGCCACCTCCCGGTGCAGCCCCTCGCCCCGGCGGCTCAGGTGCACCAGGACCTTGCGGCGGTCCGCCGGGTCCACCTCCCGGTACACCAGGGCCGTCGTGACCAGCCGGTCCACCAGCCGGGTCAGGGTCGGCCCGGTGATCATGGTGCGCTCACCGAGCTCGGCCATCGCCAGACTTCCCTCCGCCGCCAGGGTTTCCACCACCAGCCACTGGTCGAAGGTCAGTCCCTCCGGCCGGACGACCTGCTCGACGCTCGCGGTGACCGCGCGCGCGGCCCGGGCCAGCGTCCTGGTCAGCGGCGGGCTCGCCGCGACGTCACCTGCTGCCATGCTCCCCGATCCTCACTCTTGCGCTACCCCGCGAGAATCGTAAGACTTCCACCTGGAAGCGATCGAGACTCTCGCCATTTTCGGAGCCGCGAATGGCATTCGGCCCAGCGGTGCGCGAACGCGCCGCGAGGTGGCGCGTGGGCATGGTGATCCCGCTGCGCGGCCCGGCCGGCCTGTTCGGCCCGTCCTGCGAAGCGATCACCGAACTCGCGGTGCAGGAGCTCAACGACGCGGGCGGGATCCTCGGCCGCGAGGTGGCCGTGCACGTCGTGGATGGCGGCGCCCCGCCGCGCGAGGTCGCCGCGGAGGTCGGCAGGCTGGTCGCGGCCGGGGAGATCGACGCGGTCACCGGCTGGCACATCTCCTCGGTGCGGCACGCGATCGCGCCGGTCGTGGCCGACCGCGTGCCCTACGTCTACACCTCGCTCTACGAAGGCGGCGAGCGGCGCGCCGGCATCTTCTGCTCCGGCGAGACGCCGCGCTTCCAGATCGCTCCGGCGCTGCGGTGGCTGCGCGACAACGCCGGGGTGCGCCGCTGGTTCGTGGTCGGCGACGACTACGTCTGGCCGCGCGGCTCGACCGCCGCGGTCCGCGCCTTCGCACGCGAACTGGACTTGCGGATCGTCGGCGAGACCTTCGTCGGCCTGGGCACCGGAGACATGCGGCAGGTGACCAGGCAACTGGCCGACTCCCCGTGCGACGGCGTGCTGATGCTGCTCGTCGGGCAGGACGCCGTGCGGTTCAACCGCGCCTTCGCCGCGCAGGGCCTGCACGAACGCCTGGTGCGGTTCAGCCCGCTGATGGAGGAGAGCATGCTGCTCGCCAGCGGCCTGGACGCGACCCGGAACCTGTTCGTCTCGGCGGGATACTTCCGGTCGCTGGCCACGGCGGACGCGATGGACCTGCTCGGCGCGTACACCCGGCTGCACGGCCCGTCGGCGCCGCCGCTGAACAACGCCGCCGAATCCTGCTACGAGGGCCTGCGCACGTTGGCGAAGCTGGCGCGGCGAGCGGGCTCGGCACGCATGGCGGAGTTCAACGCGGCCATCGACGGAACCGCCTACCAGGGCCCGCGCGGCACGGTCGAGTTCCGCGGCCACCAGGCGGCCCAGCACGTCCACCTGGCGGTGGCCGACGGCTACGACTTCGACGTCATCACCCGCCTCTGACCGCGAACCCAGATCTCGTTCGCGCGGTGGCGCGTCCGCGACGGCAACGAGCGAACGGACCGTTCACCTCACCTATCGATGCGAACAGGCCGTTCACCTCACCCATCCAACGGCCGGGCATGGCGCGAACGGACCGTTCACCTCGATAGACGAGACCAACAGGCCGTTCACTCCAGCTGCTCGGCACTGGCGCTCGGGTCGCTCGGTTTCCTTGATCTCATAACGACGTTCGCGGCGGGGCCGCTCATCGCTTGACGCTCCACCCACGCCGGTTTATTTTCACATGGAAGTTTTCCAGTGGGAATCATCTCGACCGAGGAGTCAATCGATGCGACACGGGGACATCGCCGCCAGCCCGGACACCGTCGGCGTCGCGGTGGTCAACTACAAGATGCCGCGCCTGCACACCAAGGCGGAAGTGATCGCCAACGCGCGGAAGATCGCCGACATGGTCGCCGGCATGAAGACCGGCCTGCCGGGCATGGACCTGGTGGTGTTCCCGGAGTACTCGACGCAGGGCATCATGTACGACCCCGACGAGATGTTCGCGACCGCGTCCACGGTCCCCGGCGAGGAGACCGAGATCTTCGCCGAAGCCTGCCGCCGCGCCGAGACCTGGGGCGTCTTCTCCATCACCGGCGAACGCCACGAGGACCACCCGGACAAGCCGCCGTACAACACGCTGGTGCTGATCAACGATCGCGGCGAGATCGTGCAGCGGTACCGCAAGATCCTGCCCTGGTGCCCGATCGAGGGCTGGTACCCGGGCGACACGACGCACGTCGTCGACGGCCCGAAGGGCATGAAGGTCTCCCTGATCATCTGCGACGACGGCAACTACCCGGAGATCTGGCGGGACTGCGCGATGAAGGGCGCCGAGCTCATCGTGCGCTGCCAGGGCTACATGTACCCGGCCAAGGACCAGCAGGTGCTGATGTCCAAGGCGATGGCGTGGGCGAACAACTGCTACGTCGCGGTCGCCAACGCCGCCGGCTTCGACGGCGTCTACTCCTACTTCGGGCACTCCGCGATCATCGGCTTCGACGGCCGCACCCTCGGCGAGACAGGCGAGGAGGAGTACGGCATCCAGTACGCGCAGCTGTCGGTGTCGGCGATCCGCGACGCGCGCCGCCACGACCAGTCCCAGAACCACCTCTTCAAGCTGCTGCACCGCGGCTACACCGGGGTGCACGCCGCCGGCGACGGCGACAAGGGCGTGGCGGACTGCCCGTTCGACTTCTACCGGATGTGGGTCAACGACCCGGAGCGGGCGCAGAAGAACGTCGAGACGTTCACCCGCGACGCCGTCGGCGTCAAGGACTGCCAGGTCGGCTCGCTGCCGACCGACCCGGCCTGATCGTTCACCGGGCGCCCGAGAGCGCCTCGCGGGGCACCGGCCGGTCCTGCCCGAGCGCGGCGAACAGCTCCGCCGACTTCGCCTTGTCCCAGAACAGGACCGCGCCGACGCCCGGCATGTCCATCCCGCCGTTGGTCGGCACGGTCGCCGTGATCAGCCCCTCGCCCGCGGTGCTCGCCTGGAGACCGAGCTGCCCGAGGTCGTCCAGGTGGTCGCCGTCGGCGACGGTGACGGCATCGGCGAGCCCCCACGCCATGGGCACCGAGCGCAACGGGTTGAACAGCACCTCCCGGCTGGTCGCCTTGTGCACCAACGAAATGAGGAACTCCCGCTGGTGCTCCGCGCGCTCCAGGTCGCCGCGCGCGAAGGCTCGGGTGCGGACGAATCCGAGCGCTTGCGCGCCGGTCAGCTGCTGGCAGCCGGCCGCCAGGGTCAGGTCGATCTTCGGGTCGTGGATCGGCTGCGGCAGGCACATCCGCACGCCGCCGACCGCGTCCACGACCCCGGCGAAACCGCCCAGGCCGATCTCCAGGTAGTGGTCGATGCGCAGCCCGGTGGCCTCCTCCACGGTCCGGGACAGCAGCGTCGGACCTCCGTAGGAGTATGCCGCGTTGAGCGCCACGGCGACGACGAGCACGACCCTCGACCTGCGATTCGAGCAACCGACGTCTCCGAGAACCGGAGCAGCGATGTCACGACAAGACCGCCAGCGACCCTATAGCGCCTCGAAGGAAGTTCACGCCGGGCATAACTCCGTGGCGGTCCCAGAACAGTAGTGGTCCACACCGGCCACTCCGGAAGCGGAATTATCAGGAAGAAACCACCCTCGACGTGCTGTCGGACCGGCACGTGCGCCGGGCGCACCCGGCGGAGCCGGTATTCATAGACGGCAGCGGTCGCCGCCGCGTGTTCCGCCGGACCGTCCTGGCGATCAATCTCGTGCTCATCCGCTGCGGCGGACCGGACGGCAGCACATCGAGTACTTGACTGCTCCCTCGCCTGAAAGCAGGGGGATTCTCAACCCCGCCGCATTCGGTGTTGTGGGGATTTCTGGCTCAGGCTGCCTGATCGTCCAGCGGACGATCAGGTCTTCTGCCCTCAACACCAGCCGGGTACAGCCCAGCCCGGACGAGCATCACGTGTGCGGAGTTCTTATCCCTGGGGGAGATGTGTCCGCATGCGTTGCAGGTATAGGTGCGTTCCGACAGCGGCATGGCGTGCTTGGTTCTCGCTCCGCACTTGGCGCAGTCCTTCGTCGTGTTCTTCGGGTCCACCAGCACCACCGCGCGGCCGTGCTTACGCCCCATGTTCAGCAGCTCGTTCTTCGTCGCCGAGATCGCCGCGTCAGCAGCCTTGCAGGCCATCGTTGTCTTCGCCAGGAACTTCGGCCGGAAGTCCTCGACCGCGATCACATCGTGGTCGGACACCACCCGCTGAGCCCATTTACGGGCATCGTCCTGCCGTTGGCGTGCGACCTTCTTGTGTGCCTTCGCGGCCTGCCGCTTGGCCGTGCGGTATCCCGTCGATGCCGGTTTGCCTTTCGACGGACGTCGGCGGGCCATCATCCGCTGATACCGAGCCAGTTTCGCAGCGGCTTGTTTACCGCGCTCGCCGTGCGGTAGGTCGTGGTCGTCGGATGTAGTAGTGGCGATCTCGGTAACGCCCCAGTCGATACCGATCACCTTGCCGGTTTCCGGCAAGGACTGGACTTCAGCCACCACCACGAATGAGGCGTACCAATGCCCCAGGCTGTCCCGGTATACCCGCACTGAGGAGGGGTACGCGGGAAGTTCGCGGGACCACACCACGGTCAGCACGATTCCGCCTGCCAGGTGCAGGCGTCCGTCCTTGATCCGGAACCCGCGCAGTGTGTAGTTCAGGCTCGGGTGCGCGATGTCCTTTTTCTTGAACCTCGGCATCCCAGCACGCTGCCGCACCGACAGCCGGACCTTGATGTCTTTCAACGCCTTCGTACGAGATTTCGCGAAGTCGCGGATGATCTGCTGCTGCGGTACCGACGCACCGGCACACAGCCACTCGTGCTCCGCGCGCCACGAGGTCAGAAGTTTGTCCAGTCGCGCCGGACCACACTCGGCGCCGTCTCGGTGCGCTTGATGGGAGGAAGCGACGCAGGAACTCCACACCCACCGGCATCGATCCCACTCACCCAGCATGGACCGGTGTGCGGCGCGGGAAAGGCGCAGGCGGTAGGTGTATCGGGCGTGCCCGATACACCTACCGCCTGCGCCATCTCGCATGAAGATCATTGTAGCTGTTTTACGGAGATCAACACAGGTTCCATGCAGGTCGTTACGTGTTCCTCATGCACGCACACTTGGTTTTCGTCACCAAGTACCGACATCCGTGTTCACCAACACCTACCTGGACCGCGCGGGAGAGATCATGCGCAAGGTATGCGCGGACTTCGAAACCGAGTGAGCCGAGTTCAACTGCGACCCAACCACGTCCACAGCCTTGCCAACTTCCCACCCGGGATCGCTATCTCGAAGCTGGTCAACGACCTAAAACGAGTCTCTTTCAGACTGCCGCGCGAAGAGTTCGACGACATACGACCCGTTGGGGGAGCGCCGATTTCCGTAATACATCAGCACATCGAACGGCAAGCCCGCCCGCTCGCCCAGTGGCCATCCCCGACACTGAGTCGACGCGCTTCCTTCCTGCCCTGAAGGACGGGCACTCGCGCTACGTTCTCGATGATCGGCTTCAACCTCGACCGCCGCGTCTACGACGTGCTGCACTGCACGCCGACGGTGCCCGGCGCGCTCGGCGCCTTCCGCCGTTCGGCGATCCTCGACATCGGCGGCGTCAGCGACGACACGCTCGCCGAGGACACCGACCTGACCATGGCCCTGGAGCGCGACGGGTGGCGGGTGGTCTACGAGGAGAACGCGATCTCGTGGACCGAGGCGCCGGCCACCTACGGCCAGTTGTGGAAGCAGCGCTACCGGTGGTGCTACGGGACGTTGCAGGCGATCTGGAAGCACCGGCGGGCGATCATCGAGCGCGGCCCGGCCGGGCGGCTCGGGCGGCGCGGCCTGCCCTACCTGCTCATCTTCCAGGTGTTGCTGCAGGTGATCTCCCCGGTGGTCGACGTGACCGCGTGCTTCGCCCTGTTCACCGAGGACGCCGGCACGGTAGCGCTGACCTGGCTGGGATTCCTGGCGCTGCAGGCGGTTCCCGGCGTCATCGCGTTCCGGCTGGACGGCGAGTCGCTGCGCCCACTGCTGGTGCTGCCGCTGCAGCAGATCGTGTACCGGCAGCTGATGTACCTGGTCGTGGTGCAGTCGGTGATCACCGCCCTCGCCGGCGCCCGGCTGCCGTGGCAGAAGCTGGAGCGCCGCGGGCGGATCGTCCCGCTGGCGGCCGGGCGGCGCCGGTGACCTGAGCTCGCCCGCCCGGACGGAGATCGAAGCTCGGATTCGCAACATGGTATACCATAGACCAACACTCCTTCTTCGACGGAGAGGTCCCGATGGCGCGCATCCTGACCCGGTCCGACGTTCGCTCGCTGATCTCGATGGACGAGGTGATCGATGCGGTGCAGAAGGCGCACGAGGACCTCGCCCTCGGCCGCGCCGACCAGCCCGAACGGCACCCCGCCCGCACGCCCGGCACCGACGCGCACCTGATCCCGATGACCGCGGCGCTCGCCGACGGCCAGGCCGGTGGCGTCAAGCTGCTCGCCGACGTGCCCGCGAACCCGGCCCGCGAGCTGCCCCGGCAGCAGTCGACGATCGTCCTGGTCAACCCCGAGAACGGGGTCTGCGAGGCATTCCTCGACGGCGGCGCGATCACCCAGTACCGAACCGCCGCCGCCTCCGCCGTCGCGACCCGCTGCCTGGCCCGCCCCGACGCGCACGTGCTCGGCCTGATCGGGGCGGGCGCGCAGGCGCGCAGCCACCTCGCGGCCATCACGCGGGTCCGGCCGATCGACCGGGTGCTGGTGTGGAGCCGCACCGAGGCCAGCGCCCGGGCCTTCCGGGATGCCGTGGCCGACAGCGGCCTGGACATCGAGCTCGCCGGCAGCCCCGAGCAGGTCGTCCGCGGCTCGGACGTCCTCTGCACCCTCACCCCGGCGGCGACGCCCGTGGTCGCCGGTCGCTGGTTCGGCGAGGGCCTGCACGTCAACGCCGTCGGGGCGCCGCCGCGCCGGGACCACCGGGAGATCGACACCGACGGCATCGCGCGCGCCCGCGTCGTGGTGGACTCGCTGGACACCGCGCTCGCCGAATCGGGTGCCGTGTCGATCGCGCTCGACGAAGGCGCCATCACGGTTGACCACGTCCGCGACGAGCTCGGCGAGGTCCTCACCGGCGCGAAGCCCGGCCGCCGCGACGACGCGCAGATCACCCTGTTCAACTCGGTGGGCGTGCCGATCCAGGACCTCGCGACCGCCCGGATCCTCGTCGACCGGGCGCGCGACAAGGGCATCGGGATCGAGATCTCGCTGCCCGAGTAGGCGGAATACGATGGGCCGCGCGGGAGCCGGACCGCGGCCAGGAGGTGCCAGGTGTCGCTGGAAGCGCGACCTTCCGTCGGGTCGGCGCATCGTTCGTTGCGCGACTCGATCGCCGACGAGCTGCGGGAACGGATCATCTCCGGGGCCTACCCACCGGACTTCCGGTTGGTGGAGCGCGATCTCGCGCAGCAGCTGGAGGTTTCGCGGATCCCGCTGCGCGAGGCGTTCCTGCAGCTGGAGTCGGAAGGGCTGGTGCGCGCGCTGCCGCGGCGCGGCGTGGTGGTCGCCTCGATGACGGCGAAGGACGTCGAGAACCTGTTCGAGATCCGGGAGAGCCTGGAATCGCTGGCCGCCCGGCTCGCGGCGCAGCGTGCCGACCGGCAGGGCCTGCAGCGGCTGCGGGCGCACCTCGACGAGGCGCGGGCGACCACCGCCGCCGCGGACAAGGACGGCATCGCCCGCGCCAACGCGGCGTTCCACGCGACGATCATCGACCTCGCCGACAACGAGCTGCTGCACTCGATGATGGCGCCGCTGAACAGCAAGGTCCGCTGGCTGTTCCGGCTCACCAGCGCGACCGACCCGGAGATGCTCTGCCGGGAGCACACCGATCTGTTCGACGCGATCGCTGCGGGCAACGCCGAAGAAGCGGCCCGGATCGCCCTGGAGCACGTGGCGGCCAGCCGCCAGCCCACCTTCGACCAGCTGGGAAACTTTCAGTAGTCACTTCCGCACCGGCATCCCGGGGGCTTCGGGGTGAACGGACCGTTTGCCTCGATAGGCGAGGCGGACAGGCCGTTCGGTTCACCCACCCAACGCAGGCACGCACTGCTGATTTGGCGCGAACGGACCGTTTGCCCCAGTAGACGAGGCGAACAGGCCGTTCGCTCCCTTCGCTCAGCCCGACGGAGCGCACTCCGCCGCGGCGGCTCCGGACAAACGCGGGCGGCGTTCCTGCCGGGTGGCGAGTGCTGCGCGATGATTGAGCGGGGTGACTGTGATGTCCGGAGAGGCCGAGGCGTGTGCCGGGGTGGACGTCGGTGGCACGTTCACCGACGTCGTCGTGCACTCCTCCGGCCACCGGCCCCGGGCCGTCAAGGTGCCCACCACCCCGGCCGACCAGGCAGAAGGGGTGGAGCGCGGCATCGCCGAAGGCCTGCCCGGCGGGTCGCTCCGGCTGCTGCCACACGGCAGCACCACCGCCACCAACGCCGTGCTGGAGCGCAAGGTCGCCCGCACCGCCTTCGTCACCACCGACGGCTTCACCGACGTCCTGCAGATCGGGCGGCAGAACCGGCCCGCCCTCTACGACCTGTCCGCGACCAAGCCGGAGCCGCTGGTGCCGCACGAGCGGTCGGTCACCGTCGCCGAGCGGATGAGCCCGCGGGGCGAGGCGGTCGTCGAGCTCACCGATGCCGAGATCGACCGGGTGGTGGCCGCGGTCCGCCGCCTCGAACCCGAGTCGATCGCCGTGTGCCTGCTGTTCTCCTACGCCTGCGACGACCACGAGCGGCGGCTGTGCGCGGCGCTGGCCGAGCTGGGCGTGCCGATCACCCGCTCCAGCTCGCTGCTGCCGGAGTTCCGCGAGTTCGAGCGGGCGTCGACCTGCGTGCTCAACGCCGCCGTCGAGCCGGTGATGCGCCGCTACCTGTCCAACCTGACCGCCCGGCTGCCCGACCCCACGATCACCGTGATGACCTCCAGCGGCGGCACGGCGGGCGTGGACTTCGCCGCCACGGCACCGGTGCACACGCTGCTGTCCGGCCCGGCCGCGGGCGTGGTGGCCGCCGGAGCGGTCGCGCGCTCGGCCGGGTTCGAGGACGCGATCGCGTTCGACATGGGCGGCACGTCCACCGATGTGTGCTTGATCCGCGAGGGCCGCCCGGAGGTGTCGACGTCGTCGGAGATCGCCGGTCTGCCGTTCCGGACCCCGGCGGTCGGCATCCACACCGTCGGGGCCGGTGGCGGGTCGATCGCGTGGGTGGACACCGGCGGCGCGCTGCGGGTCGGCCCGCAGTCGGCCGGCGCCGACCCCGGCCCGGCCTGCTACCGCCTCGGCGGCGAAGAGCCCACGGTGACGGACGCGCACTGCGCGCTCGGCCATCTCGACCCCGCGCGCGAGCTCGGCGGCGGCCTCCGGCTGGACGCCGACGCCGCACGCAGAGCGCTGGAAACGCTGCCGGAACCGGCCGCCGGAGTGCTGGCCGTCGTGCGCGCGACGATGGCGCGGGCGCTGCGCAGGGTCAGCACCGAGCGCGGCATCGACCCGGCTGGGCTCGCCCTGGTCGCCTACGGCGGCGCTGGCCCGCTGCACGCGACCGCACTGGCGCGGGAGCTCGGCTGCCCCGCCGTCGTGGTGCCGCCCGCGCCCGGCGTGCTCAGTGCGCTCGGCCTGCTGCTGGCTCCGCCTCGCTTCGAGGCGTCGCGAACAGTGCTGGTGGATGCCGGTGAAGACCTGTCGCAGGCGTGGGAGGAACTGGGCACCGAAGCTCATCGGGAACTCGAAAAGCAAGGCGTCACAACGGGCATATCACTGTCCAAAGTGGCCGACATGCGCTATGCGGGACAATCCCACGAGCTGCGGATCGACGTCACCGAGCGAGCCGATCTCACCGAACTGCTGCACGACGCGCACCGCGAGTCGTACGGGTACGCGATGCCCGACGAGCGGGTCGAGGTCGTCACGCTGCGGGTCATCGCCCGTGGCGAGCCGATCCTCGCGGATTCGCCGCGGGACTGGGACCAGGGCGAACCGGAGCGCAAACCGGATCGCGAGATCGGCATCGGCGACCGGTCGGTGCGCGCGCGGATCGTGTCCCGGGCCGCGCTGCAGACGGGCGACGAGGTCGCCGGGCCGGCGCTGATCGAGCAGCCGGACACCACGACGCTGCTCGCCGAGGACGAAGTGGCCGCAGTGGACGAATCGGGGAACCTGGTGGTGCGGTTGACATGACCGAGCTGACCGCCGTCGAGCTGGAGGTGTTCCGCCACGCCCTGGCCGGCATCGCCGACGAGATGGGCGTGGCGCTGCGCCGCGCCGCCTACTCCCCCAACATCAAGGAACGCGCCGACTGCTCCGCCGCGGTGTTCGACCCCGACGGCGAGATGGTCGCGCAGGCCGAGCACATCCCGGTGCACCTGGGCGCGATGCCCGCCAGCGTCCGCGCCGTGCTGGAGACCTGCGGGCGGCTCGAACCGGGCGAGCAGGTCTGCGTGAACGACCCCTACCTCGGCGGCACCCACCTGCCGGACCTGACGATCGTCGCCGCCGTCGGCGACGGCGACCGGCTGCTGGGGTACGTGGCCAACCGCGCCCACCACGCGGACGTCGGCGGCGCCGCGCCGGGCTCGATGCCCGCGACCGCGACCGAGATCGCGATGGAGGGCGTCCGCATACCGCCGGTCCGCATCGCCGACGCGACCGGCGAGCGCGAGGACGTGGTCCGGCTGATCGCGGCGAACTCGCGAACCCCCGAGGAACGCCGCGGCGACCTGCGCGCCCAGTTCGCGGCGAACCACGTCGGCGCGGCGCGGATGCGCGAACTGGCCGACCGGATGGGGTCGCGGCGGCTGCGCACGGCGATGGCGGCGGTGTGCGACTACTCGGACCGCCGGGTGCGCGCGGCGATCCGCGACATCCCCGACGGCTGCTACCGCAGCGAGGACGTGCTGGAGATCGGCGACGGGATCCCGATCAAGGCGGCGGTGACGGTCTCCGGCGACGAGGTGCTGGTGGATTTCGACGGCACGGCGCGGCAGATCCCGGTGAACTGCAACGCGGTGTTCGCGGTGACGCTGTCGGCGTCGATGTTCGTGCTCCGGATGCTCACCGACCCCGACGCCCCGCCCAACGCCGGTTGCTACCGGGCGCTGCGCGTCGAAGCGCCGGAAGGCACGGTGGTGAACCCGACGTTCCCGGCCCCGACTGCGGCGGGCAACGTGGAGACCAGCCAGCGCATCGTGGACGTGCTGCTCGGCGCGTTCGCGCAGGCGATCCCCGACCGCGTGCCTGCGGGGAGCCAGGGCACCATGAACAACCTGCTGATCGGCGGCGGTGACCCGGCGTTCAGCTACTACGAGACGCTGGGCGGCGGCGAAGGCGGCACTCCCACCCGCCCGGGCATGTCGGGCGTGCACACGGGCATGACCAACACCCAGAACACGCCGGCGGAAGCGATGGAGCTGGACTACCCGCTGCGGGTCTGGCGCTACGAGCTCCGGCCGTCCTCCGGCGGCGCGGGACGGCACCCGGGCGGCGATGGCCTGGTGCGGGAGATCGAAGCGCTCGCCGACTGCACCCTGACGATCCAGTCCGAACGCCGCGAACACGCCCCACGGGGGGCCCGGGACGGCGAGCCCGGCGCGGTGGGCCGCAACGTCCTGGTCCGGGCGGACGGCACCGAGGAGGGGCTCCCGGCCAAGGGCACCTGGCCGCTGCGCCGAGGCGACCGGATCCGCATCGAAACACCAGGTGGAGGCGGCTGGGGCGGTCCCGGCGAGGGCGACTGAGCGCTACCCTGGAGGTGCCGGTCGGGCGCCCCGCGCTGGCACGTGGAGCTTTCGAACTTCCCGGCCCGGCGGAGCCTCCGACCCCAGCGGCCGGAGGCTTCCGCATCCCGGCGCCCGCGGTCGTGAGCGGTAATGGTCGCTCCAGCGGCCTATAAAACTGACGGAGATGGTTGACACCCGGGCCTGATGATCATAGGGAGATCCGGGTGAGTGAACCCCAGTTGGACCGCGAGGTGCGTCGAC
>NZ_JBWKKU010000065.1:0-54391 GCF_056431445.1 Saccharopolyspora sp. NPDC045941 | reverse complement strand
CCCCCGGATCATGCAAGCGACTGGGGGGACAAAGTCATGCCGGACCTGGCGACCAGGGGCTCCAAGATCAGAGCCACGAAAACGGTAACGGGGGTGCATGACCTGGGGTTCTGGGCGCCCGCAGGGTCTGAGCCGGATGGGCGGGTGCGGGCGATCTGGTGAGTCCGAACACGACCGGCCCATTTTCTTGACTAGTTCCAGTTTTCTGATGGCATACTGGAACCCGTCATGACCCGCGGCGAGCATGCTGGGCCGCACTGGCGACAAGATCGTCGCCGAGGTCAAGGGCCGACGACGTCGGCCCGCCGCTGCTGACTGCGGCAACCACCACGAGCGAAGACCCGGGAGCCCCCGTCTCCCGGGTCTTCGCCCATCCGGGCCGGTGATCGTGCCCGACCGCCCTGTCGCTTCAGGTGAAATCGGCCACCGCGGCCGAGGCCGTGATCAATCCACAATGGATGGTGATGCCCCGTGGGAGTGGGCCCTCGGGGGTGTCCTGCGAGCCGGCGCGACGATGCCGCTTCGCACTCGCCTGGAGCGGGCGGGCGAACCCCGCCTGCCCGGAATTCGGGGACGACGGCAGCCGGTGCGTGTTCGTCTGCAGCCACTCGAACTCGCTACACCCCATGGCGAGACCAGCGACAAGTCCGTCGATGTGGCTGAGCCTGCTCCGTCAGGTCCGCTTCTTCCGCCGGTGACCCTTGGCAGTTTCAATTGAAACTGCCAAGGGTCACCGAGGCTCAGGGGTGAAGGCCTGGGGAGCAGGGCCGACGTCGTCGGCCCATCGTGAACGATTGCGGCGGACCGCCACCTCCGTGCTGGGGCGAGCAGGGCAGCTCGTGGCAGATCGTCCCGCAGCCCGAGGGGAATCTGGGCATCGCGAAAACCGGTGCGTGCACCATGTCCACAATGGAATCGCGGTTAGTCGCGGGCGTGGGCTCCCGGGGCGCTCTGGGGCTGGCCGGGTTGTGGGTGGTGGTGCCGCTGCGGGTGCCCTTGCTGCGGGCGCTGGGGGCCCGGCTGCGAGTGAGCGCCGCGCTGTGCCGAAGCGCCGTGCGAGCCAGGGGAACCCTGCTGACCCGAAGCGCCGTGCTGACCTGAAGAACCGTGCTGACCGTGGGCGGATTGCTGGCGTTGAGGATTCTGCTGGTGCTGCGAGCTCTGCGGCTGTTGCGGCGTCTGCGGGGTCTGTGGCTGCTGCGGGCCGTGGGCCTGGTGGAGAATCAGCCGTTCGCAGCTGCGCAGGACCGTGCGGACCGCGTCGCGATGCGGCCGGTCGTGCAGCGGGTTCACCGCCTGCTCCCGCCAGCGCGACAGCGCCGCAGCCGCTTCGTCGGCCAGATCCACGGCCAGGGCCGTCTCGTCCCGGCCGAGCCGCGCGTGCGGCGCGCTGCCGAACGCTCCCAGCAGCCGCTTCGCTTCCGTCTGCAGCGGACGGGCGAACCGCACCTGCCCGGAATCCAGCGCCGACAGCAGCCGCAGCTCGTTCCACTCGTGCGCGTTCGCCAGCAGCCGCTCGAACTCGCCGCGCAACTGCTGCACGCCGGGACGGGGATTCGCGCGCAGCACCATGTCGACGGCCAGCAACGCCGACCGCGCGCGCAACGCGTCTTGCCGCTCAACGAACTGCTGGTGCACGGTCTCCTGCAGCAGGTTCATTCCGCTCTCGTCGAGCAGTGCCGACTGCAGCTTCTTCCGCTCCGTCACGCCGCTGCGGATCAGCGTCAACGCGCGCACGACGCCGTAGTGGCCGAATCGTTCGAGGAGGCGCTGACGGGCCGGTCCCGGCGTCGATTCCATGGTGCTGTTGATGAATCGATCCGCTGAAAGCAGCAGCGCGTCCTGGTCGTTCTGGGGGAGCCGTGCAACGTTGTGCAGCGACTGGAAGTCGTCGTCGGTCATCGTCGCCACGGCCTGCCCGAGCAGCCCGATCACCGGGATCAGGTGCTGCGCGAACGAACGCAGCGTGGGGTCGTTGCGGTAGCGGTCGGCGATCCGCTCGGCGGCTTCGAGCGCCTCCGCGCCGCCGCTGCCCGTCTCGTCGGCGCGCGAGAACGCGACGATCGTGTTGATCGGCACGCATCGGGCGGTCTGCAATTCGTTGACGGACTGGAGGAACTGCAGGTCCGTCTGCCGCGGGTACCGCGTCAGGTACAGCACCGCGTCCGCCTCGGACAGGATCTGCGCGAGCGCGGAGCGGCCCGTCTCCTGCACCGCCGCGGACGCGACGCCGGGCGTTTCGATCAGGGTGATCGCCTGCAGTCCCGGCGTCGGCGATTCGATGACCAGCCGGGACACCTCGTCCGGCCGCCAGTGCTGCAGGTCGCGGATGGTGCCTGTGTCCAAAGTGGTCACCGGCACGTTCTGCACCGCGCCGTGCGGGGTGTGCACCAGGATCTTCGGTTCCGGCCCGTACTGGTAGAAGGTGCTGACCTGGGTGCGCTCCTCGGCGTCGGTGGGCGCGAGCTCCGCGCCGACCAGCGCGTTGATCAGCGTCGACTTGCCCGCCTTCACCCGCCCGCCGACGGCGATGCGCAGCGGCTGGTCCAGCCTCTCCAGCCGGCCGCGCAGCCACGTCGAGGTGCGCGGATCGTCCCGGTAGAAGGTCATGGTGCGGATCAGCAGCGCCCGGGCGCGTTCCAGCAAGGGATCGCCGCTCATGCCGCGGTGATCCGGTTCTGCGTCAGCATCGTCGCGCGCCGCTGCAGCACCGCGAGTTCTTCCAGCTTCCGCCGGATCTCCCTGGCGCGCTGGTCGCGGTCGACCGCGCTGCGTTCCGCCGATCGCTTGATCTCCTGGATGGCCCGGCTGATCTCCATCTGGGCATCTTCGGTGATCTGCATGTAGTGCGCGTGCAGGCCCCGGTGGACGCCGCGGATGGCGTCCCTGGCCTCCTTGTTCACGTGGAAGATGACCTGCTCCACGTAGCGCTGCACGGCGGCCTTGGCCTCGGCCTGGCGGCGGCGCAGCCGCAGGTCCTTGTCCTCGCCGAGGCTCTTGAGACCCAGCAGCACGCCCGCCGAGATCGACACCACGTTGATCAGCGGCAGGAACGCCGAGGTGATCAGGCCGAACATCAGCACGCCGCCGTAGGAGCCGCGAAGACCGGTGAGGAACTGGTCGAAGCGCTTGTACTCCGAGCCGGGCGGCAGCTTCGGCTCGGGAACCTCGCCCAGCGGTTCCGGCTGCTGGAGCTCCGTCAGGTCGGGCAGGCTGCGCCCGTGTTCGGCGAGCATCTCGTTGGCGACCTGCTCGGCGAGCCGGGCCTGCCGTTGGTCCAGCCACTCGAAGGTTTCGACGATCGCGTCGGTAAGCCGTGCTTCGAGCCAGTCGAGGAACTCGTCCCAGACCTCCAGCGGATCCGCGGTTTCGAAGGCCTCGTTGACCTGGTGCAACACCGCCCAGCTGCGTTCCCGGAAGTCGAACTCGATGTCGGTGTACAGCTCGGAAACGCCGTCGTTGAGCGCCTTCTGCCAACGGGCCGAGACGCGCCGGAGGTCTTCGGCGCGGTGCTGCGCGGTCTCCAGCTCGATGAGGGTTTCGGCCGCGGTGCGCGGGTTCTGCGCCGCCAGCTCGGCGCGCAGCGCGTCGTTGACCTGGGTCAGCGCCTCGGAAACGTTGTGCGCCACCAGGCGCCGGGTCATGTTGTCGTGCGTGCCCGCCATCTCCTTGAGGAATTCCAGCAGCGGCGGGAATCCGGATTCGGCGTTGAGGTTGGCGTCCCGGGCCTGCATCGCGTGCATCCGGATGTTGGCCGAAACCGGGAAGATCTTGGCCGCTATCCCGGCGTTCTCCAGGTGTTTCCGGTTGACTTCGAGGACTTTCCGCCAGTGCGGCGTGCGGTCGATCTTCGGCAGCACCAGCGCGACGTTCGGGCACAGCGCGGTCGCCTGCTTGAGGAACGTCAGCTCGTTGGTGGTCAGTTCCTGGGTCGCGTCGGAGACCATCAGCAACGCGTCGGCCTCGGCGACGACGGAGAGCGTGGTGGCCGTCAACGACGAAGACACGCTGCCGACGCCGGGCGTGTCCATCAGCGCGAGGCCGTTCTGCAGCACGGCGCGGGGGATGCCGACCTCGCCGCGGGTTACCGGGCGCCCGAGCGCGAGGGCGCGTTCCAGCTGCTCGCCGACCTGTTCTATCGGCACCGGCACGCGATCCAGGGCGGCCGGGCCGCGCGTCGCCTCGTGCTCGATGAGCAGGGCGGACGGTTCGTCGGAGTACCGGACGAGGGTGGGCACGACGGTGGTGACGTCGTCGCCGGAGGCGCACACGGACGCGTTCACGATGGCGTTGACCAGGGCGCTCTTGCCCTGCTTCGATTCCCCGACGACCAGCACGAGCTGCGTCGGGTCGAGCACGCGGGTGCGGATCTGCCGCAGCCTTCCGTGCAGATCAGCGCGTTGCTGCTCGGCACATTCCGCAGTCGCGCGATCGATCAGTTCCACCAACGCCGTCTCGATCACGGCGTCGATTGTGGCGTGCCGCGGCGAATAGAGAAACCCAAACGGCTGAACTCACATCCCAGGCGTGCACTGGGAGTACCAAAAGTGCAAGTTTTCCGGGCGAAAGGCGAAGAATGCCGGGATCCGCGAATCGCGGATCCCGGCATTCAGTTGCTCACTGCGTTCAGAGCACGCCGTCCAACGGCAGGGCGCTCGTCACGGTGTCGAGAGCGCCACCGGCGACGTCGCCGACGACCGGCAGGTCCTGCGGGGCCGACAGCGGCAGCGCGGCGGTCACGTCGTCGACCGGGAGGGCCGAGGTCACGTCGTCGACCGGCAGAGCGGAGACGTCGCCAGCGCCACCGGCGATGCCACCCACGGTGTCGACCACGCCGCCGACGACCGGGACGTCGCCCAGGACACCGGTCACGTTGTCGGTCACGTTGGTGATGTCGCCACCGGCGACGTTGGAGACCAGGTCACCGGCGACCGGGATGTTGGTGGCGACCGAGGTGACGTCGCCGACCACGTTGCCCACGACCGGAGCGTTGGTGACGACCGAGGTCAGGTCGCCGTTGCTCACGTTGGTGGTCACGTCGCCCAGCACGTTGGTGACGTTGTTGGCGATGTCGCCGACGACCGGGGCCTCGTTCACGACGTTGAGGACGTCGATGTTGGTCGAGTTGTCGACCACGTTGGTGACGTCGCCGTGCACGACGGTGGCGGCACCGGCGGTCAGGTCGACGCTGGTGTCGAAGACGTGCGTCGCGGTCTGGTTGACCTCGCTGACGGTGTTGCCCACGACGTTGGTGACGTCGCCCAGGGCGAGGCTGTCGCCGACCTGGCCGACGGTGTTGCCCACGACGCTGCCGACGATGTTGCCGTTGGCGATGTCGTTGCCGCTGGCGATGTCGTGGATGCTGATGAAGTTGTGCGAGTCCGTGTCGTTGTGACGCACGTCGATGTCGACGTTGTTCGACGGAGCCGGGGTCGCCGGGACGGCCGGGATGGTGGGCTCGACGTCGCCGTTCTTACCGAAGTCTTCGGCGGGGGCGGGGTTCTTCAGCATGCTCAGATCTTCCTGCTCGTTCGGATGTGCGGGATGCAGTTGGTTGATCGCGACGTGTTGGGTGCTCGCAGCGAACTTCTCGACGCTGCTCTGGAGTGAGCGGTCGTACTCGGTCACGACCTCGACCGGCGCGTAGTCGAGGACGAGTGACGTGGCTTGCAGTACGTCCGTCGCGGTCATGCCCCCGAGGCCGGCCTGATCCAGCGTGGCTTGCGGATCAGAGTCGAAGGCCGATCGGGCTGCCGGGTCGCTGACGAGGCGCGTGAGGAACTCGTGCAGCGTCGGCTCGTCCGATGGGCCGGTGGTGGAGTGTGTCCCCGGGTCGGGAGTGGAGGACTCGGCCGCGTGCTGAGGGTTCACCATCGTTGGGCCTCCCGATGCTCAGCGGTTACTCGGCTGGGTGTCCGAGTGAGGTCGTGTCCCTCACTCCCCTGTGTTGATCACGTTAGGGCGACGGGGCCCCCTAGCCATCGGGTACGACTCCTAGTTATTCGAACCTCTATTAGGGGATCCAGTAGGTGACCCATTGGGGGGTAGGTTGGGGCATCTGACACCTGTGAGTAACCGAGTACGCGCTAAATTGTGTCCACCATCGGGCCGCGCGGGCATCGCCCGATGGTGGCCGATTCGGTGACACGAAGGGATTGCATGCCTTACGTCCTGGGCATTCATCTAGGCGCGACGGCGACCACGGCCGCCATCGCCCGCCGGGACGGCAGCCGGTGGGCGGCGGCCGTGCCGGTTCCGCTGGCGGCCGGGCCGGTGGTGCCGACGGTGCTGTGCAAGGTGCAGGACGGCTCGTTCGTGGCCGGTGAAGCCGCCCAACGGCAGGAGATCACCCACCACGAATGGGTCGCCCGCGGCTTCACCGGGCGGCTCGGGGACGACCTGCCGCTGCTGGTGGGCAGCGAGTTCATCCCGGCGCAGCGGCTGGTCGCGACGATGGTCGAGTGGGTGGCCGACACGGTCGCCCACCGGCAGGGGCACCCCGCCGAGCACATCGCCATCGCGCACAGCGCCACCTGGGGTCCGCACCGCACCCGGCTCGTCCACCAGGCGCTGGTCCAGCTCGGGCTGACCGACGTGACGCTGGTGGCCGAGCCGATGGCCGTCGCCCTGGACTACGCCGCCAAGCAACGGGTCGCCGAGCACGAGCCGATCGTCATCGCCAACGTCGGCGGCAGCGGCTTCGACGCGACCGTGCTGCGGCGGCGCGAGCGCGGGTTCGAGGTGGTCGGGTCGCCGCTGAACGCCGACCACCCCAGCGGCCAGGACCTGGACGACGAGATCTTCGCCGCCGTGCGCGCCGAGTTGGGCGACCGGCTGGACGCGCTGGACCTCGCCGATCTCAACCAGCGGGCCGCCCTCGCGCACCTGCGCGCGGAGTGCGTCCGGGCGAAGGAAGCGCTGTCGCACCAGTCCGGCATGCAGCTGCGGGTGGAATTGCCCGGTCTGCGCACGGAATTCGCGTTGTCCCGTTCGCGGTACGAGCAGCTCGCCCGGCCGCACCTGGAGCGGGTTCCCGAGCTGATCCTGCAGGCGGTGCAGTCGGCGACGCTGTCGCCGGACGACCTCGATTCCGTCGTGCTGGCGGGCGGAACCGCGCGTACGCCGCTGCTGAAGCAGCTGGTGGCCGAGCGGTTGCAGCTGCCGCCGCAGGTCGACGTCGCGCCCGAGCTGGCCGCGGCCGGTGGGGCGGCGCTGGCGGCGGTGCAGGTGCTTTCCACCGACACCGACCAGGGTTCGGTGGCCGAGACCAGCGTGCTGATGCGCATCGAGGGCCCCGAGGAGTCGTTCGACGACGACGCGGAACCGGTGGAGGCGCCGCGCCCGCCGGTCGACGTGGAGCCGCTGCCGCTGGAACCGCCGGACGAAGACCGGGCGCGGCGGATCAAGATCATTAAACTGTCGATCGCCGCCGTGCTGATCATCGGCGGGCTGCTGCTCACTTACTTCCTGCCCAACAACGCGCCACTCGGCGGCGTCCTCAGCGCGATCCAGCACATGCGCCAGTGACCCGGATGACAAGGAATCCAGGCGTGAACCACTCGACGACATCCCGTCCCGCCCTGCTGCCGGACGGGCACGCGGCCGGGCTGCGGTCGGTGATCGCCGCCGATCCGGCCGCGTCGCTCGTCGCCGGAGTGCAAGGTGCGGGCGGATACGGGAAGACGGCGCTGCTGGAGCAGCTCGCCCGCACCTACCACGACGCCGGGATCCCGGTGTTCGACGCGAACGCGCTCGACCGGGCCGGCGACGGCGCGGTGCTGGTCGACGATGCCCACCGGCTCGACGACGCGGTGCTCGGCGAGCTCCGCGAGGTCGCCCGGCGGCCAGGCGCGCGGCTGGTCGTCGCCTACCGGCCGGGGCCGCGGCCCGTGGCGCTGGCGGAGCTGATCGGCGAGCTCGGCGCGCCGGTGCTGCTCGCCGCGCTCGGGCGGGACGAGATCGCGGCGCAGGCCGGGGCGGTCGCGCCGGAGTGGATCGGCTGGCTGCAGGCGCAGACCGGCGGCGTGCCGCGCTACGTGAGCCGGGTGCTCGCGGCGGCCGAGCCGGGCGCGACGGAGCTGCCGGCGCGCGCGCTCGACCAGTTCCAGCACGACCTGGACCAGCTCGGCGAGGCGGGCCGGGAATGCGTGATGGCGATGGCGATCGGTGCGACCCCGCACCCCGATCTGCTCGCCGCGCTGCTCGACCTCGACCCGGCGGAGGTCGGCTCCGCGCTGCTCGCGGTGCGAGCCGCCGGCCTGGTCGGCGCCGACGACGTGCTGCTGCCGATCGTCCGGGCGGCGGCGCTGCGGCTGGCGCCGTGGGAACGGCGGCTCCGGGTGACCCGTCGCCTCGTCGAAACCCAACTGGCCCGCGGCGGTTCGGTGTTGCCGCTGGTCGCTCCGCTGCTCGGGGCCGACATCGCGTTGCTGCCGGAAGCGACCCTGGCCGCGGCGTTCGAGAAGGCGGGCGACGAGGCCCTGCGCGATGCCCCGCACCTGGCGCGGCCGCTGTTCGCCGCCGCGGTTTCGGCGGGGACCCCGGTGGTGTCGGTGGCCGCGCGGCAGGCGCGCGCCGCCGCCGTGGCTGGCGATCTCGACGAGGCGTTGCGCCTGGCGGATCAGGTGATCGTCGACGACGCGGTGCCGGACAAGGAACTCGGCGTGCAGGTCGCGGCGAGCGTCCTGGCGCACCGCGGGCTGCTGGAGCGTTCGGCCGAGCTGTGCCGGTGGTCGGTGGGGAAGCTGCGCTGGCCCGGCGACCGCGCGTTCGCCGCGCTGGGCCTGATCGGCTCCGGCCGGCTGGCCGAGGCCGACGAGCTGCTCAGCTCCTCCGACGACGCCGGGCCGCCGACGTCGATGACCGGCGCCGCCGCGCAACTCGCCGCCGGAGTGCGGGAATCGGTCGTCGGCTCGGCCGCGGCGGCACTGTCCACATTGGTGCGATCAGCCTCGCTTTCGGAGCCGGTGGGCCGAGGCATCCTGGCGCCGGACAGCCCGGCTGCGATCGCCGCCCTCGTCGCGCTGCACTGCGGTGAGCTGGACGTCGCGCAGTCCACGCTGGACCGGGCGATCGGTGCGGACGCGGGCGGCCCGCTGCTGCACCACCGGCACCGGCTGCTGGCGGCCTGGCTGCCCCTCGTGCGCGGCGACACGGTGACGGCGCGCGTGAAACTCCAGGCTGCCGCCGGTCCGGCGGCGCGCGACCGGCTGCTGGCGACCGCGATCGAGGCGGGCATCGCGAGCCGGGACAACGACATGGGGGCCCTCGCCGCCGCCCGGGGGCAGGCGAGGCAGGCCGTCGCCGAGCACTCGGTGGACCTGTTCGCCCTGCTCCCGCTGGGCGAACTCGTGGTCGCGGCGGCGCGACTGCGCGACCAGGACTGGATCGCGCCGTACCTGGCGGAGGCGCGCAGGCTGCTGGAACGGCTCGGCAATCCTCCACTGTGGACGTCAATGCTCACCTGGAAGCGCCTGCAGGCCGCGATCGTGCTGGAAGATCTGGACGACGCGCGGCATCTCGCGGCGGACCTGGACGGCATGGCGCACCACAACCCGCTGGCCACGGCGATGGCCGAAGCCGCCCGCGTGTGGCTGCAGATCCTCACCGGCCAGGTGGACCAGGACGAGGTGGAACAGGCGGCGCGAGGGCTGCACTCGGCCGGGCTGGCCTGGGACGGGGCGCGGCTGGCGGGGCAGGCGGCGATCCACACGAAGGACCGGCGCGCGATGCTCGCGCTGCTGGAATGCGCGCGGGCCCTGCAGGGCAAGCCGCCGCGGCCGCGGGCGGTGCGCGGCGGCGACACCGACCTGCTCAGCGAGCGGGAGAAGGAGGTCGCCGAGCTGGTGCTGGCCGGACTGACCTACAAGCAGGTCGGCAAGCGCCTGTTCATCTCGGCGAAGACGGTGGAGCACCACATAAGCCGCATAAAGCAACGCCTGGGCTGCGCCAACCGGGAAGACCTCCTCAACCGCCTCCGCGAACTCCTGGGCCGGTGACGACCCGGTCCGGATCCCGGGTCCGGCGTCGATTTCGCGCGAAAACGGCGCCTTCGCCCGGTTAGCCGACAGGCGCTAACCGCATCCATCGGCGTCCACCGGCCCTGCGATCAGGCCTTCTGGAGTTCCAGCCCGGCCCGGAGGGTGCCGACGATCTCGAACAGCGCCTCCTGGAAGCGGTCGCCGATCGGGCGGAGGTTGGCGAAGCCGTGGATCAGGTCCGGGAACCGCCGCGCGATCACCGGCACCCCGGACTCGGCAAGCCGCCGCGCGTACTCCTCGCCCTCGTCGCGCAGCGGGTCGAAGCCCGCGGTGACGACGTGCGCCGTCGGCAGCCCGCTGAGGTCCTCGGCGAGCAGCACCGACAGCCGCGGGTCGCCGCGGACGTCCTCCCCCGGCGCGTAGTGGTTCATGAACCAGTCCATGTCGCCGTCGGTGAGCAGGAATCCGTTGGCGAACAGCTCGCGCGACCGGCGGCGCGTGGTGGCGTCGACGGCGGGGTAGATCAGCAGCTGGAACACCGGCTTCGCGGGCCCGGACCGGGTGGCGTGCAGGGCGACCGAGGCGGCCAGGTTGCCGCCCGCGCTGTCCCCGCCGACCGCGATCGCGTCGGGGCTGGTGCCCAGCTCGGCGGCGTTCTCGACGGCGAACCGGTAGGCGTCGAGGGCGTCGTCCAAGGCGGCCGGGTACGGGAACTCCGGCGCGAGCCGGTAGCCCACCGACAGCACCCGGATGCCGGCGTGCTTGGCGAGGAACCGGCACAGGTCGTCGTGGCTGTCCAGGTCGCCGATGACCCAGCCGCCGCCGTGGAAGAAGACCAGCAGCGGGCCCGGCTCGGAAAGCTCGCGCGGCCGGTACAGCCGCGCCGTCAGGTCGCCCGACGCGGTCGGGATCCGGCGGTCCGCCACCACCACGCCGGGCACCTGTCCGGCGGTGATCTTGGTCGACCGCCGCATCGCGGCGCGGGCGATCTCGGGCGTGGCCGCCGACAGCTGCTCGTGGCCGGCCAGCCGCATCAACTTGAGCAGCAGTTGAGCATCGAGCGCGAGTTCCTGGTCGTCCAGTCGAATCGCGCGCCCCGCGAGGAGCCGCCGCGCGGGCTCGGGGAGCGCGAAAACGCCGCGGACGACCGCGGCCTCCAGCGTCGGCTGCACCAGTTCGAGGACCTTCGACATCGGCGTTGACCTCCCCGGAAGGCGACAAGTGGTGCTGAGGTTACCCGCAGGTAGCTGTGGTCCGGGACACGGCCGGGTGGCTTTGACCTCCAGCGCGCTCGAAGTTCTAGCGTGGCGGACAGCCCCGCAGGAGGGGGACAGACGCGGGCAGCGGGTGAAAGGATCGAACGCATGACGGTGACCGTGGTGGGAATCGGCGGATCGGTGCGACCGGACTCGCAATCCGAGCGGGTGCTGCACGCGGCGCTCGCCGGGGCTCGAGAGGCCGGGGCCAAGGTCCACGCGATCACCGGCAGCAGCCTGGCGATGCCGTTCTACGACCCGCACCTGACCGAGCGCACCGACAACGCGCTGGAGCTGGTCGACGCCCTGCGCTCGGCGGACGGCGTCATCCTCGCCTCGCCCGGCTACCACGGCACGATCTCCGGGCTGATCAAGAACGCCCTGGACTACGCCGAGGACCTGCGCGGCGACGAGCGCCCCTACCTGGACGGCCGGGCGGTGGGCTGCATCGGCATCGCCTACGGCTGGCAGGCGACGGTGACGACGCTGCAGGCGCTCCGCTCGGTGGTGCACGCCCTGCGCGGCTGGCCGACGCCGCTGGGCGGCGCGGTGAACTCGGCCGAAACGCAGTTCGAGGCCGGCGGCGAGTGCGCCGACGAGAAGGTGGCGAACGTCCTGCGCACCATCGGCCACCAGGTCGTCGACTTCGCCAACCGCGCCTGACCCCTGCTCCCGGCCGCCCACACCACGCTCCGCCAGGCGCGGAGGTCCGCAATTTCAATGGAAATCGGACCTTCGATTTCCATTGAAATTGCGGCCGCACGCGGACCGGGGGACCGTGATCCGGCTGGGCACACCGCTTCGAAGTGCGAGGGCACCGCCGAGGCAGGACCCTCGAGGGGTCTGCTCGCGTTCGAGGAGGTAGCCCAGCTCATGGCCCAGAAGACCGTCAAGAAGGACCCGATCTCCAGCCCGCTGGCCGACCAGGACCGGGAGATCACCGGCAAGGTGCTGCAAGGCACCCTGCTGGACCTCATCGACCTGCACCTGGTGGCGAAGCAGGCGCACTGGAACGTCGTCGGCAGGCTGTTCCACGACGTGCACCTCCACCTGGACGAACTGGTCACCACCGCGCGCGGCTTCGCCGACGACGTCGCCGAGCGCGCCGCCGCCATCGGCGTCTCGCCCGACGGGCGTGCCGCGACCGTCGCCGACGGCTCCGGCGTGCCGAAGTTCGACTCGGACTGGCGCAGCGACCGCGAGGTGGTCGCGGCGATCGTGGCCGCGTTGGCGGAGCTGATCCGCCGGCTGCGGGCCCGCATCGACGAGACCGACAAGACCGACCTCGTCACCCAGGACCTGCTGATCGGCATCGCCGCGGAACTGGAGAAGTCGCACTGGATGTGGCAGGCACAACTCGCCGAATAGCCGCATCTCCGCAAGTCAGAGCCCGTGCGTACGTTGTGTCGCGAGAGCAGCGCAAAGTGCGCACGGGCTTTCTGCGGCCGGAACGGGGCGTTCAGCGGCCCGCCTCGCGGACCAGGAGCGCGAGCTGGACCCGGTTCGACAGGTTCAGCTTCGCCAGCGCCCGGCTGACGTGCACCTTCACCGTCCCCTCGCTCATCGCCAACTCGGCCCCGACCTCGGCGTTCGACAGGCCCCTGGCCACCGCGCGCACCACGGCGCCCTCCCGCTCGGTCAGCGCCGCCAGCCGCTGCCGCGCCTCCGCTGCCGCAGGCGACTCCAGCTCCGCGAAGGTGTCGAGCAGTCGCTTGGTGATGCTCGGGGTGAGCATGGCGCTGCCTTCGGCGATGATCCGGACGGCGTTGGCCAGATCGCGCGGCGACGTGTCCTTGAGCAGGAATCCCGCCGCGCCGTTGCGCAGCGCGGTGTGCACGTAGTCGTCCAGGTCGAACGTCGTCAGCATGATCACCCGGGGCGGGGCGGGGGAACGCCGCAGCTCCCGCAGCGCGGTCAGCCCGTCCACGCCCGGCATGCGGACGTCCATCAGCACCACGTCCGGCCGGTGCTTCGCGACGGCGATGATCGCTTCGCCGCCGTCGCCCGCCTCGCCGACCACCTCGATGTCCGCCGCCGGTTCCAGGATCATCCGCAGCCCGGCCCGGACCAGCGCCTCGTCGTCGACCACCAGGACCCGGATCACGCGCGCTCCTCCAGCGGGAACCGGACGGACACCGCGAACCCGCCGTCGGCGCGCGGTTCGGCCGCGAACGAGCCGTCGAGCAGCTCGACGCGTTCCCGCAGGCCGACGAGCCCCATGCCGCTGCCGGGCAGCGGCTCGACCGGCTCCCGCGGTGCTTCGTTGATCACGTCGACCTCCAGAACCGAGTCCAGGTAACGCAATCCGACATCGGTGCGAGCCGTTCCGGCGTGCTTGTGGACGTTGGTGAGCGCCTCCTGCACGACGCGGTACGCGGCCTGCTCCACCAGGGTGGGCAGCGGCTGCGGTGCCCCTTCGTCGTGCCGGTGCACCGGGATGCCGGCTTCCCGGGACCGGTCGAGCAGGCCGTCGAGGTCCACCAGCGTCGGCTGCGGCCCGAGGCGGGTGTCCGAGGTCGCGCTCTTGAGGACGCCGATGGAATCCCTGAGCTGCGCCAAGGCTTCCCGGCCGGTGGTGCGGATGAGCTCCGCGGTCGCGGCGGTGCCCGGGTCCACGGCGTTGACCTCCAGCGCGCCCGCGTGCAGCACCATCAGCGACACCCGGTGGGCGACCACGTCGTGCATGTCCCGGGCGATCCGCGCGCGCTCCTGCATCCGCGCCTGCTCCGCGCGGGCGGCCTGCTCGCGCTCCAGCTGCGCGCTGCGTTCGCGGAGGCCGTCCAGCACGTCGTGGCGGGAGCGGTTCCACAGGCCGAGCACGAACGGCAGCGCGACGAACAAGCCGACGCCGCCGAGCGCGGCCAACATGTCGTCCAGCGCCAGGCCCGCTCGGCCGAAAGCCAGGCCGATGGCGGTCGGCAGGAGCACCGCCGCGCTCGCCACCGCGAAGCAACCGATCAGCCGTCGCTGTTCGCGGATCGTGCGGGCGGCCAGGTACGAGCTGACGCACAGCGGCACCCAGGCCGAGATCAGCAGCCAGGCCACCAGCCCGGCCACGATCGTCGGCCAGGGCTTGCGCGGTAGCAGCAGAACGCAGATCACCGATGCGGCCGCCAGCACGGCGGACAGCAGGACGCCGAAGATCGGCGGCGCACCGGAAACCGCCAGCTGGTACGGGATCGGTCCGCCGCTGACCGGCACGAACGTCCCCGCCGCGACCACCGCCGCCAGCAGCACCACCTGCATGCGCTTCGCCACACCACGACCGTAGCCGGGCCGGCCCGCTCCGGCGTCCCACCGAAGTTGAGGCCCGGTGTAACCAAAGTTAGCGCCGGCCGTGGCCTTTCCGGTGACGTGCCGGAGCGGCCTCAGCGCGCACGATTCCGTGCCATGACATCGAAATCGGCCGTCCGGGCAACGGGCCTGGCGAAGCACTACGGCGCGGGAGGTTCCCGGGTGACCGCGCTCGCGGGCGTCGACGTGGCGTTCCGGCACGGCGAGCTCACCGCGATCATGGGGCCGTCCGGCTCCGGCAAGTCGACCCTGCTGCACTGCGTCGCGGGCCTGGACGAGCCCGACGAGGGCCGGGTGTGGATCGGCGACTCCGAACTCACCGGCCTGCGCGACGACGAGCTGACCAGGCTCCGCCGGGACCGCGTGGGATTCGTGTTCCAGGCGTACAACCTGCTGCCCGCGCTCACCGCGCTGGAGAACATCACGCTGCCGTTCGACCTGGCCGGCCGCAAGCCCGACCGGGACGTGCTGCGGAAGGTCGTCGAGGCGGTCGACCTGCAGGACCGGCTGCACCACCGGCCCAGCCAGCTCTCCGGCGGCCAGCAGCAGCGGGTGGCCTGCGCGCGGGCCCTGGTGACCCGGCCCGAGGTGGTCTTCGCCGACGAACCGACCGGCGCCCTGGATTCCGCGACCGCCGAGGAGCTGCTCGGCTTCCTGCGCCGCAGCGTCGACGAGCTCGGGCAGGCCGTCGTGCTGGTGACCCACGAGCCGAGCGTCGCCGCGCACGCCGACCGCGTGCTGTTCCTCAAGGACGGCCGGATCGTGGACGAGATCTCCGCGCCGACGTCCGACAGCGTGCTGGAGCGCATGAAGTCGATGGAGAGGACCGCATCCCGATGCTGAGGACCATGCTGCGCGACCTGCTCGCGCACCGGGCGCGGTTGGCGATGACGCTGTTCGCCATCGCGCTCGGCGTGGCCGCGACGGTCGGGAGCTGGGTGGTCACCGATTCCATCGCGGCCACCCTCGCCGCCCGCGAAATCCGCCATGACGTCGGCGTTTCCGTGCAAAGCCCGGGAAAGGAGCCGGTGCTCGCGCCCATGGACCGGGACCGGCTGGCCGCGGTGCCCGGGGTGGCGCGGGCCGAGGGCGTGATCGTCGGCCGGGCGGGGATCGTCGGCCGCGACGGCAAGCTCGTCCAGACCGGCACGGTCCTGGACCGGGCGGCCACGAACTGGAGCGGCGACGAGCGCTTCGAACTGGTTGCGGGCAGCCCGCCCGCCGGGCCGGGGCAGGTGGCGCTGAACGCGTCGGATGCGCGGACCGCCGGGCTCGCCGTGGGCGATACCGCGCGGATCCTGCTGTCCGAGGGGAAGGTCGACGAGGCCACGGTGACCGCGCTGTTCGGCTACCGCCAGCTGGGACCCGAGTCCATAGTGGACTCGAATGGTCCCTCGGATGCGGTGCCGGTCGTGGCCTACGAGTCGGCGACCGCGGCGGGCCTGCTCGGCGATCGCTTCCACCGGATCGAGCTGACCGGCGCGGATCCCGGAGCGGTCGCGGACGCCGTGCGCGCGCTGGTCCCCGACGACCACCACGTGACGACCGGCCGCGCCCTGGCCGACGCGCTCGCCGAGCAGTCGGCCTCCGACGTGCAGGACCTCCGGATGACGATGCTGCCGTTCGCGGCGGTCGTGCTGCTGGTCGGCATGTTCGTCATCGCCAACACCTTCGCGGTGCTGGTGACCCAGCGGACCCGCCAGTTCGCGCTGCTGCGCGCCGTCGGCGCCCGGAAGCGGCAGGTCAGGGTGGGAATCGCCGCCGAAGCCGCGGCGCTCGGCGTGGCGGGCGGCACGATCGGCACGCTGGCCGGGGTGGCGATCGCCCCGCCGCTGCTCTCGGCGCTGCGCCCGGACGACGAGGTCGCGTTCACCGTCACTCCGTTCGCAGTCCTGCTCGGCTACGCCGTTGCGGTGCTGGTGACGGTACTGGCCGCCAACGGCTCCGCGCGGCGCGCGGCCGCTGTGCCGCCCGTCGCCGCGCTGCGCATGGACGCGGTCGTGCCGCGAGGAGTCAAGCGCAGCAGGAACTTCCTCGGCCTCGGCTGCCTCCTCATCGCCGCCGGGCTGATCACCGCCACGGCGGATCCCAGCTCGTCGAACGCCGCGCGGATCATCGCGCTGGTGGGTGCGGTCGTCGGCGTGATCGGGGTGATCGTGCTCGCGCCGCAGCTCGCCGAGCTCGTGCTGCGCCCGCTCGCGCGAACCTTCGCGAGATCGGGGCCGGCCGTGCGGCTCGGGCTGCGCAACGCGGCGGGCGATCCGCGGCGCACCGCGGGCACGGCGACGGCGATCACCATCGGATTGGCCCTGGTGTGCTCGTTCGCGACGATCAGCTCGACGTTCGCCGCGCTGATCGCCTCGACGACCCGCGCGAACCTGCCGGACCGGACGACGGTCCTGCAGTCCGCCGCCGGCGGCGAATCAGCGCTCACCCCGGCCGAGCTGCGCAAAGCCGCCGGCCTGCCGGGCGTCACCGAGGTGGCGGGGAGTCGCGACGTGCTCATCGAGCTCGCGTACCCGGGCGGCGAGACGGTGCGGCGGATCTCCGCGATCGAACCCGCCGCCCTGGGCACCGTGCTCACGCCGAAGCTGACCGCGGGCAGCGCGGATCTCTCGCGCGGCGTGGTCGTTTCGCAGAACCAGGCCGACATGCTGGGCCTGCGGATGAACGACGAGGTCACCCTGGAACTGGACGCCAAGACCTCGGTCACGCAGCGCGTGGTGGGCGTCTACGACGCGACGGAACTGGGCGCCAGCCTCTTCCTGGACGTCGGCCTGGCGCCCGAATCCCTGCGCAAGCAGGTCACGACGGTGTACGCCTCCGGGCCCGACCCCGTCGCCGCGCGGCAGAGCATCGAGAACGCCTTCCGCGACCGGCCGGACGTGACCATCGGCGACCGCGAGTCGATGGTCCAGGACGGCGTCGACCAGCAGGCGTTCGCCTTCGCCCTGATGTACGCCATGTTCGGCGTCGCGATCGTCATCGCGCTGTTCGGCGTCGTGAACACGCTGATGCTCTCGGTCGCGGAGCGCACCCGCGAGATCGGCGTGTTCCGCGCGGTGGGCGCGATGCGGCTGCTGGTGCGCCGGACGATCCGGGTGGAGAGCACGGTGGTGTCGATCTTCGGCGCGCTGCTCGGGGTGCTGGTGGGCGTGCCGGTGGGGGCGGTGATGCAGCACGCGATGTTCGGCCAGCGCCTGGGGGACTTCACGATGCCGACCGAAGTCATCGCGGCGTCCCTGGTGGCCATCGCGATCTGCGCGGTGCTGGCGGCGATGTGGCCCGCCCGCAGAGCGGCCAGGACCGACGTCCTGAAGGCGATAGCCACGGAGTGACCGGCAAGGTCTCGTGAGTGGTTTGGAGCGCCATAGCAATCCAAACCACTCACGAACCCGGGCAGGACCGGTGCGGTGATCTACCCGATCCGCACCGGCCCACCCCGGTCACCGTTTTTCCGCGACGGGTCAGATCCGGCGGGCTCGTTCGTACTGCTTCGGCCAGATGTTGTCCGCGTGCAGCGCGTCGGCCGCGCGCAGCGGCCAGTGCGGGTCGCGCAGGAGCTCGCGGCCGAGCAGGACCGCGTCCGCCGATCCCGACGAGACGATCTCCTCCGCCTGCTCCGGCGAGGTGATCAGGCCGACCGCCGCCGTCGGGACGTCCGCCTCCGCGCGGATCTGCCGGGCGAATCGCACCTGGTAGCCCGCGCCGATCGGGATGTCCGCCTTCGGCACCGCGCCGCCGGTCGACGTGTCGACGAGGTCCACCCCGCGCTCCGCCAGCAGCCCGGCCAGCCGGACCGAGTCCTCGCCGGTCCAGCCGCCTTCGGCCCAGTCGGTCGCCGAGAGGCGGGCGAGCAGCGGCCGGTCTGCGGGCCAGGCCGCGCGCACCGCTTCGGTGATCTCCAGCAGCACCCGCACCCGGCTCTCGAAGTCGCCGCCGTAGCGGTCGGTCCGGTCGTTGACCAGCGGCGAGTAGAACTGGTGCGCCAGGTAGCCGTGCGCGAAGTGCAGCTCGATCACGTCGAAGCCCGCCGCTTCGGCCCGGCGCGCGGCCGCGGCGAACTGCTCGGGCAGCTCGGCGATCTCGGCCTCGGTCAGCGCGCGCGGCGCGGGCAGGTTGCCGAAGGCGTTGCCGGTCGAGCTGACCGTCTCCCAGCCGCCTTCGGACGCCGGCACCGCATTGCTGCCCTCCCACGGCGGGGTCGTGGACGCCTTGCGCCCGGCGTGCGCGAGCTGCACACCGGTCGCCGCGCCCTGCGCGTGCAGGAAGTCGTTGATCCGCCGCCACGCCGCGACCTGGTCGTCGTTCCACAGCCCGGTGTCCTGCGGGCTGATCCGGCCTTCCGGGACCACCGCGGTCGCCTCGGTGATGATCAACCCGGCCCCGCCGGTGGCGAACTGGCCGAGGTGCACCAGGTGCCAGTCGTCGGGCAGGCCGTCGACGGCCGAGTACTGGCACATCGGCGCGACCCACACGCGGTTGCGGACGACGACGTCGCGAAGCTTGATCGGTTCGAAGAGATGGCTCACGACCAGCTCTGACGCCCTGGCGGAACGAAGTATTCCGAGGCTCCGGCCATCTCACAATCCGGGCGCTCAGAGCGCGCGCAGCAGATCTTCGAAAGCGGCCTCGACGCGGTCGGTGTCGCCGGTGGCGAGCAGGTCGAGCAGCAGGCCGCGCAGCGCCGCGAGCGCCAGCGTCGCCTCGGTGTCGGAGCCGCCGAATGCCTGCCGGAGCCGCGGCAGCCACTCGCGGACGCTCGCCTCGCCGAAGCCGTCCCACGCGCCGCCGTGGGCGTGCAGCGAGCGGGCATAGCTCTCGAAGAAGAACCGGATGATGTTGTGGTGCGCCGGGTCGCTGAGCCACCGCCACAGGGCGCGCAGCACCTCGGCCCGGTCCGCGCAATCGCCGATGGTGTCGGCGAGGAGCCGGAGCTGGACGTCGCGGGCGTGCCGGTGGACTTCCCGCACCAGTTCTTCCTTGGAGCCGAAGAAGTACAACAGCATCCGCGGACTGGAGCCGACCGCCGCCGCCAGCGGCCGCAGCGACACCTCGGAGAGCCCGTGCGTCGCGGAGTAGTCCAGGAGCTTCGCGAGCAGTTCGCCGCGGCGGCCGTCGTCCTGCTGGGTCATCTTCGCCCTCTGTTCCGTTCCTGGTCAGGCTGCTAGCCTACGACTGAAACGATTGTTTCACTCGGCTGGAGCTCCGCATGCCCGACATCACCATCCGGATCGGCCCGCGCCCCGGCGATCTGGGCGCCGTGCTCGCCATGCACGGCGAGCTCTACGCCCGCGAGCACGGCTTCGACGAACGTTTCGAGGCGCACGTCGCGCACGGGCTCGCCGTCTTCGCCGCCGCCCTGGGCGAAGCCCGGGACGAGCCGGGCGCCGAACCCGGCAAGCTGTGGGTCGCCGAGCGCGACGGCGAGGTGGTCGGCACGGTCGCGCTGACCGACGAAGGCGACGGCGTCGCGCAGCTCCGCTGGTTCTTGGTCGCACCGGCCGCGAGAGGCGCCGGGGTCGGCCGGAAGTTGCTGCACGCCCTGCTCGATCACGCGCGCGACCAGGGCTTCGAGCACGTGAAGCTGTGGACGGTCGGCTCGCTGGAATCGGCCGCCCGGCTGTACCTGGATGCGGGATTCCGCTGCACCGAACGAAATCCCGTCCGGCAGTGGGGTCACCGGCTCGAAGAGCTGAGGTACGACCTCGAATTGGGGTGACGGCCATGCGGACCCGAACGTGGCTGCGCGCGGTGACCGAGCACGTGCGGACGATGAACGACCTGTACGACCGCTACCTGCTGGCCTGGCCGCCGCAACCGGAGCCGCTGCACTGGATCCGCCGCGGCGACGCCTGGATCCTGCGCGGCGAAGTGCTCCCCGGGCAACGCCCCGACTGACGCAGGAACGGCCCGCACGCCCGGGGAACGGCGATTTCGCGCGAAATCGCCGCCACTGCTGCAGAGCGCACCGGCGAGTTGGACGAGCGCGGCCCCTGCAACGCCCAACGGACTCACGGCCCTGATCAGCCCAGGTCGGGTTCCGGGCGGAGCTCGATCGAGTCCCCGGGCCGGTGCAGCTCCAGCACGACGAGCTCGTTCTCCCCGGCCCTCCACAGTGGACTCGGGGCGTAGAGCGTGCGCTGCGGGCCGATCGACCAGTAGCGGCCGAGCAGGAAGCCGTTCAGCCACACCATGCCCTTCTCCCAGCCGGGCAGCGCCAGGAAACCATCGGCGGGCTCGCCGATCCGCAGCGTCGCGCGGTGGAAAGCGGGCCCCGCCGGGGCAGCGCCGGGCCGGAACCGCAGGCCAGACAGGTCGTCCAGCGGCAGCGGCCGGATCTCCCAGCCGAACAGCGCCTGCGAGCCGTGCAGGACGCGGTCGGTGATGCCCTTGGGATCGTTGAGCCGATGCCCGTAGTTGATCCGGCCACCGGTATCGACGAGCAGGTCCAGCAGCACCGACTCGCGCGGCACCGGCACTTCGACCGAACCCTGCGGATCGTTGCGGTCGAGCGTGCCGAGCGGCTCGCCGTCGGCGAAGACCAGCGCCCGGTCGGCCAGCCCGCGCACCCGGAGCCCGGCCGTCTCGCACGGGCCCCGCACACGCGTCCGGTAGTGGATCAACCCGTAGGGCTGGCCCAGCGCCTCCATGTGCACCGGGGCGGACCGGTGGACCGGTTCGCCGAGCGCATCGAGCGAGTCCAGCAATCCGGCGGTCGCGTCCGGCTTTACGCGCTGGGCCGGGAGCCGTGGCGGCAGCGCGGGCAGCGGGTCGTCCGGGACCGGTTCGTGCCGGGCGATGACCTCGCGGATCCGGTGGAACTTCGCGGTGAGCTCGCCGGCCTCGCCGATCGGCGAGTCGTAGTCGTAGCTGGTGATCGTCGGCTGGTAGGCGGCCTTCGCATCGTCGAAGTTCGCGCCCGCCCACCAGCCGAAGTTCGTGCCGCCCACCGCCATGTACAGCGACACGGATGCCCCGGCGGCCAGCATCTTCTCGACGTCAGCGGCCGTCTCGACCGGATCGGTGGTGTGGTGCGGCTCGCCCCAGTGGTCGAACCAGCCGTCCCAGAACTCCGTGCACCACAACGGCCCCTCCGGCTGATACCGGCGCAGCGCCGCGAACGGCTCCGTCGGATCGCCGCTGAAGTTCACCGTCGCCAGCTCGTCCGGCAGGTTCCCGCCGCGCAGCATCCACTCCGACGGCCCGTTCGAGCAGAACAGCAGGCTGTCGATCCCGTTGCCGCGCATGGTGTTCCGCAGGTGGTCCAGGTGCGCCCGGTCGTTGCCGTAGCTGCCGTACTCGTTCTCCACCTGGAACGCGATCACCGGGCCGCCGCGGGTCGCCTGCAGCGGCGCCAGCCGCGGCAGCAGCTCGCCGAACCACTCGTCGACCAGATCGCGGTAGGCCGGCTCGTCGCAGCGCAGCGGCAGATCCGGGTCGGCCAGCAGCCAGGCGGGCAGCCCACCGAAGTCCCACTCCGCGCAGATGTACGGGCCGGGCCGGACGACGACCTTCAGCCCGACCTCGGCGGCGGTCTCGACGAACCGGACGAGGTCGCGCCAGCCGGTGAAGTCGGCCGCGCCACGCCGGGGTTCGTGGAAGTTCCAGGCCACGTACGTGTCGACGCTGTTCAGGCCGAGCGCGCGCATCCGGGCCAGCCGGTCGCGCCAGTGGTCGGGATGGGTGCGGAAGTAGTGCATCTCGCCGGCGATGATCCGGAACGGCTCGCCGTCGAGCAGGAACTCGTCGCCGCGCACGGTCAGCCCGGACCGCTGCTGGGCCTGCGCGACGACCTGGTTGGCGCCCACCATGCCGAGGGCGAGGCCGCCGAGCGCGATCGAGCCGACCGAGGAATCCCCGCCGGTTGACGCTTCCCATCACGGCCTCCTTTTCGATGTTGCGCGAAACGACCTAGATTCTTGCGACTTCGAGCGCTCGGAGGCCAGGGGTGCAACCGGATCGGACCAGCGACCACGGGCCGGAAGCCCCTGGCGATCTGTCCCCGCGAGTGCTCATGCTGCGGACATGACGTCGGGCGACGCCGTCCGCTCCGCCACCGTGTGCCACTACAAGCGGGCCGGGGTGGCACCGCCGATCGAGATGATCGAGCGGTTCCGGGTGCTGACCGGGAAGCGGGCCGCCGGACGGGTGCTGGACATCGGCGCGTTCCTCCTCGAAGACCTGCTGGCCTACCGCCACGTCTGCTACCTCGCGATGCTCGGCGCCAAACCGGACCTGCGCAGCGAGCGCCCGGACCTGGACCCCGAGTTCGTCGACGGCGATCCGGCGGACCTGCCGTTCCCGGACGACGCCTTCGACGTGGTGGTCTGCCGGTTCGCCTTGTGCAGCACGGAGAAACCGCAGTCGGCGCTCAGCGAGATCGGCCGGGTGCTGCGGCCGGTCGGCCAACTGCTGTTCCTCGAGCACACCCGGGCGCCCGGCGTCGTGGGGCAGGCGCAGGACCGGGCGCAGGAGATGCTGCGCGGTTGCCGGCGCTGCCGCCTCAACGTCGAGGTGATGCCGCAGCTCTACCGGGCGGGCCTGGTGGTGCGCCGCGCCGACTGGTACTGGCCGTCCGCGCACGTGCGCGCGCCGCTGGTGCAGGGCATCGCCACCCGCCCGGACCCGCAGTACGAGCGCGAACTCGCGTGGCTGCGCAATCCGATTCGCAAACCAGGAGATCCGCCGTGGTCAGGAAGATAGCGGACTGCCGCAAGTACCCGAGCGAGAGCAACTGCTCGCTCACCATCAGCGGCGAGGAGGAAGAGGTGCTGCGCGCCGCCACCGAACACGCGGTGACGGTGCACCGGCACGAGGACACCCCGGAGCTGCGCGAGCAGATCCGGGAACTGCTGGAGGACGAGACCCCGGCCGGCGAGCCGGACGGCATGAACTTCGTGCAGCTCATCGAGTTCAAGACCGGCAAGCTGGACCAGCTCGACGAGCTCCTGGACGAATGGGAGGAAGCCACCGGCGGCAAGCGCACGGCGAAGCGAGCGGTGCTCACCCAGGACCACGAGCACCCGGGCAGCTACTACGAACTCGTCGAATTCCCGTCCTACGAAGAGGCGATGCGCAACTCCCGGCTACCGGAAACAGATGCGCTGTCCCGCAAGATGAGGGACCTCTGCGACGGAGAGCCGACCTTCCACAACCTCGACGTGGTCCGGGCCGAACGACTCTGACCCGAGCACCACGCCACCGGACGAACCCCACCGACCACCCCACCCGCGGAACCCAAGTCCCGTTCGGGTGCGGTTTCAATTGAAACTGCACCTCGGGTATCCGCCGCAACCGGATCCCCAGCCCCAACGGAAACTTGGGGACCACCGGTGTGTCGGGACCACGACACACCGACACCTGTGGACAACTCCCGGGTCCTGTGGACAACTCCCGCAATCTCAATGGAAATCGGACCTCTGATTTCCATTGAAATTGCGGACCCCCGAGACCCGGGGAGCAGTGGGGGTGGGATGGCCTGGGGAGGGGTCAGCCCTGGCCGACGGCGCGGCGGGCGAAGTGGATCTCCGCCGCCACCTGGCGCAACGTCTCCGACACCACCAGCGAACCGTGCCCGGCGTCGTAGCGGTAGAACTCGAACGGGATCTCCCGCCGACCCAGCCGGTCCAGGTAGTTCAGGATCTGCTGGATCGGGCAGCGCGGATCGTTGTCCCCGGCCAGCACCAGCACCGGCGCCCGCACCTCGTCCACGTAGGTGATCGGCGAAGCCTTCTCGTAGATCTCCGGGACGTCCTCCGGCGAGCCGCCGAACAGCGCCCGGTCGTAGGCCCGCAGCGGCTCCATCTCGTCGGCGTACGCCGACACGTAGTCGGCCACCGGCACCCCGGCGACGCCGCCCGCCCACCGCTCCGGCTGCGTGCCCAGCGCCAGCAGCGTCAGGTAGCCGCCCCACGACGCGCCCGCGACGACGCTCAGCGCCGGCGTGGTCAGGCCCGCGTCGATCGCCCAGTCGTGCACCCGCGCGACGTCGGCCAGCTCGGTCAGGCCCGGGCGGCCCTCGATGGCGTCCCGCCACGCCGAGCCGTACCCGGTCGAGCCCCGGTAGTTGATCTCCACGACCGCGAACCCGGCGTCCAGCCAGGCAGCCCGGTAGGCGGAGAACCGGTCCTCGTCGGCCGCGTGCGGGCCGCCGTGCAGGTTGAACACCGTCGGCAGCGGCCCGTCGCCGGCATCGGCCGGGCGCGCCACCAGCGCGTGCACCGTCTCGTTCGGCCCGTACGGGACTTCCACGAAGACGTCGGTGACGGCCTCCGAGCCCGGCGGGCGCTCACCGGGCGGCGTCAGCAGCACCCGGTCGTCGCCGTCCCGCGAGACCGTGCGCACCAGCGACGGCGTCGCCGCCGACGACCACACGTACTCCACCGAGTGGTCCGGGCGCACCGACGCCCCGGCCACCGTGCCCGGCTGGGTCGGCAGCTCGGTGAGGGTGTCCGCAGCCAGGTCGTAGCGGTGCATCGTGGTCCGCGCGTGGTGGGTGTGCGCGATCAGCAGCGCCTTGCCGTCCGGGTACCAGTCGGCGGAGACCTCGCCGGGCAGGTCGAGCTTGATCTCGCTCTCGGTGTCCTCGGCGACGTCCCAGACCAGCAGTTCTTCCTTGCCACGCCGCTCGTGCAGCACCAGCAGCCGCGGGTCGCCGGTGACCGGCGCGAACGCCAGCGCGTCCAGGCCCTTGCCCGGACCGTCCCACTTCTCGGCAACCTCGGATCCGTCGACGCGCAGCACCCGCAGCGCGGGGTGGCGGCTGTCGCCGTGCTCGGAGTGCGAGATCACCACCATCGACTCGTCCCAGGACATCGCGGACAGCCCGCCGTCCTGCTCGTGCTCGTAGAGCACCTCCGGCCGCCCGCCGTCGCGCGCCACCCACACCGTCACGCCGTCGTCGGTGGACATCCCGATGCCGATCACCGACGAACCGAGCTCCAGCCCTGCCGGGTACCCGGGGTGCGTGCCAGGCAGGGCGGGCCGGGACTCGCCGGCGGCGAAGGGCTCGACCACCCAGCTGCCGAACTCGTCGCCGTCGGTGTCGTCGAACCACCAGATTTGCTCGCCGTCGGCGGACAACGTCCCGTGGAACGTCCCTTGTGGACGGTCAGTGACCTGGCGGTGCTTGTCCGCGTCGCGGTCCCAGGTGTAGATCTCCCAGGTGCCGCTGAAGTTCGACACGTACAGGCTGCGTTGCGGGGCGTCCCGCGCCCAGTCGGGTAGCGACACGCGGGGCGCGCTGAACCGGGCCCGCCAGCGGGCCTCCCGCTCCGGGTCGTCGAACAGCTTCTCTGGGATCTTCGCCTCGGGGTAGGTGCTCACGCCCCGATACTGCCCGATGGAGCGGCCGACTGCGGAGCAGGCAGGCGCTCAGCGCCGGACCTCGAAGAAGAAGCAGCCGAACTCCACCGCCCGCACGTGCACCAGCGCGACCTCCGGGTCCATCAGGAGGTCCTCGGCGGTGCGCTCGGAGAGCCCGGTGTTCCGGTCGAGCAGGCAGCCGCCGAGGATGTGGCCGTCCTCGGAGTAGGCGCGCAGCACGCGTCGGCTGCCGCGCAGTTCCTCGGGCCACGCCGGCGAAGCAGGGCCGTCGCAGGACTCGGCGTGGATGAACACGGGCCCGACCTCGTCGTAAGCGCCCGGATCGGCCCCGGTCTCCTGAGCCCAGCGCCGCAGCGGGGCGTAGGAGACGAGCGCGATCCGCTCGCCGGGCTGGGCGCGCCGCAGGCAGCAGCGCAGCGGAGCGCCGTCCTTCGCGTCTTCGATGCGGACGGAAGGTTCGCGCCCGGCGTCATCGAGCTTGCGGAGTTCGTCGAGCACGTCAGGTTCGATGGGCAACACGCGGAAGGTCATACCTCGATCGTCGTCGCACCCCACGGCGGAATCTGGCGGGAAACGGCCGCCTCACTCGGGAAGCCGCCGTCACGGCGTGGTCGGCAGCGCGGACGGGTCGGTGGCCACGCCGCGCAGGCGGTTCAGGATGGCGTTGGCCGCCTTGTCGTAGCAGGTGCTCTCGTCGTGCAGGACGGACTCGGCGTTGGCCATCTCCAGGAACGCCGCGAGCTCGAAGACCAGTTGCGGGACGTCGGCGTCGGCTGCCATCCCGCCCGACCGCTGCGCGTCCCGCGCGATCTGTTCGAGGAAGGCGAACCAGTCGGCGCGGCCCTCGGCGAGGGCGTCGTGGACCTTGCCCTCGCGGGCGTCGAATTCCGCCGACGCGGAGTAGAAGAAGCAGCCGCCCGGGAAGACCCGGTCCCGGGAGTATCCGAGCCAGCCGGCGCACACCTGCCACAGGCGGCCGAGCCCGGGCGGGAGGTCGCGAACCGGCTCGATCACGTGCTCGGCAAAGATCTTGGTGGCCGCGCGGACCACGGCGAGCTGCAGGTCCTCCTTGGAGCCGAACAGGGCGAACACGCCGCTCTTGCTGAGTTCGAGCTCGCTCGCGAGCCGTCCCAGGGACAGTCCTTCGAGTCCTTCGACGGATGCCACGTCGACGGCGCGGCGGAGGACCAGCTGGCGGGTCCGGTTCCCGCGCTCGACTCGCCGGTCGTTGTGCGGTGCTGCCACGTCGGTACCCACGTCTTCCTGGTCGGTCGATGTCCGAGCTTAGCGAGAAGAGTGGACGACCGTGCGTTCGATGTTGTAGTAAAGAAGCACGAACGACCGTGCTATTTGTTAGAGAAGGGCGCGACCAGCGCCTTCGGAGGAGATCTTCATGGGCAGCATCTGGTTCACCTCGTGGCGACCCGGCCCCGAGCCCGGCGGTGCGGCCGTCGTGAGCATCACCGAGTTCGCGCCGCACCGGCCGTGGACCATGATCGGCGTGGGCGTCGCGGGAGTCGTCCTGCGCAGGTCCTGGCCGGATCTGGACGGCGCGGTCGGGATGTGGCTGTGGGCGGTGCCCGGCCTCCGGCGCCCGCGCTCAGGTGCGGTCTCGGTGTGGCGCGACGAGGAAGCCCTGCGGCGCTTCGTCGGACGTCCCGATCACGTGCGGATCATGCGCGCCTACCGCGACCGCGGCGCCCTGCGGTCGACGATGTGGCGAACCGAGCGCTTCGACCGGCCCGCCGTCCGCGAAGCCGCCCGCGCACTCATCACCGGACGCTCCGCCTGGCCGGCGTAGGCGAGAACGAGAAAGGGCCTTGGCCGAAAACTCCGGCCAAGGCCCTCTTCTGCGTCGGGGTGGCGGGATTTGAACCCACGACCTCTTCGACCCGAACGAAGCGCGCTCCCAAGCTGCGCCACACCCCGATCTTCCAGCGGTGAACATCTCGGGTGCTCGTTCAACCGCTGGATCATAGTCTAGCGGACGCTTTCACCCGCTCCGAACGGGGTCCTATTAGCGGCGTTATTACTGGTAGGAGCCGGTTTTTGGGTCCTCGGCAGCAGCGTCAGCAAGGTCGCCTCCGGCGGGCACGCGAAGCGCACCGGCGCGTACGGCGAGGTGCCCAGTCCGGCCGACACGTGCAGGTGCATGTGCTCGCCCCAGGTGGACGCGCCGCGCGCCCGCGACCGGTCCAGCTCGCAGTTGGTCACCAGCGCCCCGTAGCCCGGCAGCCGCAGCTGCCCGCCGTGGGTGTGGCCGGCCATCACCAGGTCGTAGCCGTCCTCGGCGAACGAGTCCAGCACCCGCGGCTCGGGGGAGTGCGTCACGCCCAGGCGCAGGTGGGCGTCGGACGGCACCGGGCCGGCGATCAGGTCGTAGCGGTCCAGGTGCAGGTGCGGGTCGTCGAGCCCGGCCAGGTGGATCCGCATCCCGGCGACCTCGATCTCGTGCCGGCGGTGCGTCGCGTCCAGCCAGCCGCGCTCGGTCATCGCCGCCCGCAGGTCGCGCCACGGCAGCGGCTCCCCGTGGAGCCGCTTCGCCTTCCACGACGGCACCAGGTAGCGGGCCGGGTTCTTCTTGGTCGGCCCGTAGTAGTCGTTGCTGCCGAAGATGAACACGCCGGGCTTGTCCAGCAGCGGTCCCATCGCGCGCAGCGCCGCGGGCACCGCCTGCGGGTGCGCCAGGTTGTCGCCGGTGTTGACCACCAGATCCGGGTCCAGCTCGGCGAGCTCGGCCACCCACCGCTGCTTGGACCGCTGGTTCGGGGTCATGTGCAGGTCGGAGATGTGCAGCACGCGAAGCGGTGCCGCGTCCTCGGCGAGCACCGGCAGCGTCGCCTGCCGGAGCGTCCAGTGGCGCCGTTCGATCGCGGCCGAGTAGGTGACCGCGGCGGCGCCGAGGGCGCCCGTGCTGAGCAGAATCCGCCCGAACTTGTTCACCCCACCAACCCTACGACGACACCGGCCCGGGTGGCGTTCGGCCTGACGCCGGGCGGCCCGGCGCGCAGCGGGATAATCACCACATGGCCGAGCTCAAGGACAAGCTGCGGGCGGACCTCTCCGCCGCGATGAAGCAACGCGACACCGTCGTCACCGGGGTCCTGAGGATGGCGCTGGCCGCCGTCGGCAAGGAGGAGGTCGCGGGCAAGCAGGCGCGCGAGCTCACCGACGAAGAGGTGCAGCGCGTGCTGAACAAGGAGGCGAAGAAGCGCGACGAGGCCGCCGAAGCGTTCCGCGGCGCCGGTCGCGCGGAGCAGGCCGACGCCGAGGTCGGCGAGGCCGAGATCCTGCGGCGCTACCTGCCGCAGCCGCTCGGCGACGACGAGCTGGCGCAGCTCGTGCGGGACGCGGTCGCGGAGGTCGAGGGCGAGCTCGGCGACCGCCCGGGCATGAAGCAGATGGGCCAGGTCATGAAGGCGGCGAACGCCAAGGTGGCGGGCCGCGCCGAGGGCGGCAAGGTCGCGGCCCTGGTCAAGGCCCAGCTGGCCGGCTGACTCCCGAGGTCATGTTTGTGCTGGTCACGGGGCCGTGAGTGTTTCGGGGTGGCATAGCGCCCCAAAGCGCTCACGGCCTCGTGCCTGCTGAAACGTCGTGACACCGCGGTGAAACCCGCGTCCGCATCCTCGGCGTGGTCGTGGACTTCGGTCCGTTCCACGCGAAGAGGAGCCACGATGCAGCACGAACCGAACGAGGGCGCCGCGCTACGCCGGTACGAGGTCGACGGGCGGTGGCTGTTCCCGCACCGTTCGGGCACCGGCGGCCCGCCGCTGGTGTTCCTGCCCGGCGCCGACGGCCTGGACTACCTGAACGTTCTATTCGCCTGTGGCGTTGTGGCGCCAGTAGGCGAGGGCGTAGAGGCGGCGCCGGTCCAGGCCGAGTTCCCGTTGGCAGTGCTCGCGGAGCTGGTGCACCACGTCGGCCTCCGCGCCGATCCACACGTGCGGGTCCGGGCTCAGCTCGGCGGACCGCAGCGCATCCACGAGCAGCGTGCTCTCCGCCGCCGGAACGCCGTCGCGGTGCAGCCAGTGCCAGGTGACATCGGCGGCGGAACCGAGCGACTGCTCCTCCGCCGCATCGGCGACCTCGGCGAACACCTGCACGCGGGCCTCGGCGGGCAGCTCCTCCAGGATCGCCGCGATCGCCGGTAGCGCCGTCTCGTCGCCGACCAGCACCAGCGGATCGGCGTCCGGCTGCGGCCGGTACGCGGGGCTGGGGCCGACGGTGACGATCTGCTCGCCCGGCGCGGCCTGCGTCGCCCACGTGCTGCCCGGCCCGTCGTGGTCGTGCACGACGAAGTCGATCGCCAGCTCCTGCCGCTGCGGGTCGAACCAGCGGACGGTGTAGGTGCGCTGCCGGGGCTGCTGCTCGCGGGGCAGCGCGAACACCTCGGCACGGGTCCGGCCCAGCGGCATCGGCTGGCCGGGCTGCGGCAGGCACAGCTTGATGCGCTGGTCGCTGCCGTTGCTGACGAAGTCCGAGAGCTCCGGGCCGCCGAGCGTGACGCGCACCATCCGAGGCGTGATGCGCTCGGTCGACCGCACGTCCAGCAACCGGTATCGGGATCGCGCGCGCCTGGTGCTCGCTTGCGTGTTCGTCACACCTCCGAGTCTAAGAACCGCCGGTCCGGCCGATCGCGCGACCGCAGTTTCAATTGAAACTGGGAACCCCGGTGCGTCGGAACCCCGGTGCGTCGGGACCCCGGTGCGTCGGGACTCCGGTGCGTCGGGATCCCGGTGCGTCGGGCCTCCGGCACGCCGTGATCCGCGAGTGTCCGGTGAAACCCCGGCCGAGGTTTCAATGAGCGTTTTTCATCCTGGTCGATCCGCAGCCGCGGGTCGCAAAGCTGCACGTCGATGAGGTGTCGCATGCGCCGCAGGCGCATAGCCCACCTACGACACCTGCACCGCCGCGGGTTCACGGTGCCCACCCCTCCGGGGTTCCCTCGGCGAGGACGGCCCTGACGCCGTGTATTGGGCATACATAAGTCAGGGCACCCACAGTCCAGGGAGCCTCTGAGGTTCCGCTACCCGCACCGCCACGCAGAACGAGGTTGGAAAAACCTCAATGGAAACTGCGGGAGTTGTCCACAGCCTCCGGCGTGTCGGGGTCCGACACGCCGGAGATCCGCAATTTCCATTGAAATCGAAGGTCCAATTTCAATGGAAATTGCGGCCGGTCACGGCGGAAACAGCCGGTCACGAGCAGCTGGTCACGGCGGGAAGATGCCCGGCGGCAGCACGGGTTGTTCCGGCTGCTGCGGCGGCCGGTCGCCCGGCGGATGCGGCGGTGGTTGCTGTGGCGGGCCGGGCGGCGGCCTCTCCGGCGATGGCGGCGGCACGTACCCGGTGCTCACCGAGATCGTCACGATCTCGCCCGGCAGCGCGAAGCCGCGGGGCGTCTGGCTGGTCACCGTGCCCTGCTTGCGCGTGCTGCTCACCGAGCGCTCCTGGACCTGGTAGCCCGCCTTCTGCAGGGTTTCCGAAGCCCGCTTGCGGTCCATGCCGACGACGTTGGGCACCTGGAACTCGTCGCCGCCGTTCTCGTACCGGCCGGTCGTCGGCGGCAGCGGCAGCACGGGCAGGCCCTCGTGGATGACCTTCATCGCGTCGAAGAACGTCCGCGCCGGCACCTTGCCGCCGTAGATGTTCCCGCCGTTGACCCCGCACAACCGCGGCGGATCGGAGTCGCAGATGCCCTGCGGCGAGGTTCCGTCACTGAAGGTCAGCACCGCGCCCGCGAACTGCGGGGTGGCACCCAGGAATCCGGCCGACTGGTGGGCCTCGGTGGTGCCGGTCTTGGCGGCCAGCGGGCGGGTCCACCCGGCCCCGTTGGCCGCCGCGTAGGCGGTGCCGCCCGGCTGGTCGTCGCGGCTCATCCCGACGGCCATCGCGTTCGCCAGGCCCTCGTCCACCGCCTGCTCGCACGGGTCCTCGGTGATCGACATCGGGTTGCCGTTGCGGTCCAGGATCTGCTCGATCGGCGTCGGCGGGCACCACACGCCGCCGCTCATGATCGTGGCGGCGACGTTGCTGAGCTCCAGCGGACTGGTCGGCGCGTAGCCGAGCGTGAAGGCGCCGATGTTGCGCTGCTTGACCTGGTCGGCCTGGGACAGCCCGTTCGCCCCGCCGGGCGCCAGCGGATCGCCGCCCGCGGTGTGGCTGAGCAGCGTCTCGCGCATCCCGAGCCGCGCCGCCATGTCCACCGTCTGCGCGAGCCCGACGCGTTCCTGCAGCGCCACGAAACCGGTGTTCGGCGAGGTCGCCAGCGCCATCTGCAGGGTGCGCGGGCCGGGCCGCACGCCTTCGGCGTTGCCGACGGTGTAGGGCGCGGTGCCGTTCTTGTACACCGACGACGTGTAGGAACCCGGCGCCTGGATGGTGTTGTAGATGCCCATCCCCTTCTCCAGCGCCGCCGCCGAGGTGAACACCTTGTAGATCGAGCCCGCGCCGAACTTGATCACGCCGCTGGGCAGCGCGTACGCGGTCTGGCCCTTGGTGGCGTCGAGCCCGAAGTCGCGGTTGGCGACCAGCGCGCGGACCCGGTGCTTGTCCTTGCCCGGCTCCACCACGCTCATCACGTTGGCGACGCCCTTGGTCGTCTTCGGCACGCCGCGCTCGGCGGCGGCCTTCGCCGCGTCGGTGGCGCGCGAGTCGAGGGTGGTGCGGATGGTGTAGCCGCCGCGCTTGAGCTGCTCCTCGGTGAACCCGGCGCGCTCCAGGTAGTCGATCACGTACTTGCAGAAGAAGCCGTCCGACGGCCCGGCGCCGACGCATCCGTTGGGCGGGCTTTTCAGCGGTTGCACGAGGCCGAGCGGCGAGTTGCGGGCCTCCTCCGCGGCCTGCGGCGTGATCCGGCGCTGGTCCTCCATCGCCTTGATCACCAGGTTGCGGCGGTTGAGCGCTTCGCCGGGGTTGTTCTGCGGGTTCAGCGCGCTCGGGCTGTTGACCATGCCGGCCAGCAGCGCGGCCTGCGCGATGGTCAGCTTGTCGGGCGTGGTGTCGAAGTAGGTGCGCGAGGCGGCGGCGATCCCGTACGCCTGGTTCCCGTAGGGCACCACGTTGAGGTACCGGGTGAGCACGTCCTCCTTGCTGAGCTGCTTCTCCAGCTGCAGCGCGATCCGGATCTCGCGGAGCTTCCGCGCCGGGGTCTGCTCGATGGCCTTGGCCTGCTTGACCGGGTCGCCGCCGGCGACCACGTGGACCATGTAGTTCTTCACGTACTGCTGGGTCAGCGTCGAGCCGCCCTGGGCGATCGCGCCGGACATCTGGTTGGTCACCGCGGCGCGGATGGTGCCCGCCCAGTCGACGCCGTGGTGGTCGAAGAACCGGCGGTCCTCGATCGCCACGATCGCCGCCTTCATGGTGTCGGCGATCTGGTCCGGCTGGGCCGGGGACCGGTTCTGGTCGAAGAGGTACGCGATGGGCAACCCATCCCTGTCTGTGACGGTCGTCACAAGGGGTGGTTCCTTGGTCATCAGGTCGGTGGAGATGCTGTTGACCGCGTCGCTGGCGCGGTTGGAGACCACTCCGAGTGACCCCGCTGCCGGGAACAGCAGGCCGGCCACCAGGACCCCGGCCAGCACACAAAGGCCGAACAACTTCAGCAAGCCGTCTCGGACACGCACTTCGCCAGAGTAAATCGAGGTTGCTTCGTGACGGAGTGTCACGGCGTAGATCCGCCCGATGTGATGAGCAAGAAAGATAACGGAGCGACAACCGTTGGTTGGTTGTGGAACCAGCGGGCTCTACAGTCCGTCTACGTCCAGCGACAGCACTGTTGTGGTTGAAGCAGTTCTGAGCACAACATCCGGTGCCGGGGGGCTCCGGACGAAAACGGTCGCCGACGATCCAGTGAGGAGCTGGGGGAACTCTATGTTCGAGCAGGGGGACTGGCGGGTCAACGCCGCATGCCGTGACCAGAATCCGGACCAATTGTTCGTCCGGGGCGCCGAGCAGCGCAAGGCGCGAATGGTCTGCTTCGGCTGCCCGGTCCGTACCGAGTGCCTGAGTGAGGCACTAGACAACAAGATCGAATTCGGTGTGTGGGGCGGAATGACGGAGCGGGAGCGGCGTGCGTTGTTGCGGCGCCGGCCCGACGTCCGGAACTGGCGGGAATTGCTGGAAGCCGCCCGGCAGGATTACGCCGATTTCACCGAGTACCAAGTGAGCTAGTCCGTTCGAGGTCGGTTCGGTCAATTCGCCACGGCGGATTGACCGAACCGACTTCTGCTATTCACCGGCCAGTCGCCGGCCGATCTCCCGGAGTCCGGCCAGGTCGTGCACGTCCGACGGCAGCGCCGGAACGCCGATCAGCGACACCTCCGGATGGGCCCGGGTGAACCGGGCGAGCATCCGCTTCTCCCGCTCGGCCACCGCGACGCGGTCGGCGTGCACCCGCAGCACCGCCGCGGCCAGCGGCGCCGAGCCGGCCTGCTCCACCTCTTCGGCGGCGGTGGCCGCCCGGGGTCCGGCGAGCCCGGCGAGCACCGGGTGGGTGCGGTTGGCGACCAGGCCGACCAGCGGCATCCCCTCCCCGGCGAGCCGCTCCACGAAGTAGGCGGCCTCCCGCAGCGCGTCCGGTTCCGGCGCGGCGACCACCAGGAACGCGGTGCCGGGGGAGCGCAGCAGCCGGTAGGTCTGGTCGGCGCGCTCCCGGAACCCGCCGAAGGTCGAGTCGAAGGCCTGCACGAACGCGGCGGCGTCGGCCAGCAGCTGCCCGCCGATCACGGTCGACACGGCCTTCGCGAACAGCCCGAACCCCGCGCCGACGATCTTGCGCAGGCCCTTGCCGCCGACCCGCGCCGGGCTGGACAGCATCTTGATCAAGCGCCCGTCGAGCACGGTGGACAGCCGCTGCGGCGCGTCCAGGAAGTCCAGCGCCGACCGGCTCGGCGGGGTGTCCACCACGATGAGGTCCCAGGTGCCGGTGGCGGCGAGCTGGCCGAGCTTCTCCATCGCCATGTACTCCTGCGTGCCGGAGAACGACGTGGAGATCGTTTGGTAGAAGGGGTTGTTCAGGATCTGCTCGGCGCGTTCCCGGCCGGCGTGCGCGAGCACCATGTCGTCGAAGGTGCGGCGCATGTCCAGCATCATCGCGTTGAGGTCGCCGGCCGGTTCGAAGTCCTCCAGCACCACCTGCTTGGGCTGGTTGCTGAGTTCCCGCAGGCCGAGCGCCTGGGCCAGCCGCTTGGCGGGGTCGATGGTGAGCACCACGGTCTTGCGGCCGCGCTCGGCGGCGCGCACCGCGAGGGCCGCCGCGGTGGTCGTCTTGCCCACGCCGCCGGACCCGCAGCAGACGACGATGTTCGTGTTCGGGTCGTCCAGCAACGCGTCGACGTCGACCTGCGCGGGTCGCAGCGGTTCGCTCATCGTGGGCTCCGGATGCCGTGTTCGTTGAGTATCTCGGCGAGTTCGTAGAGCTCGGCGACGTCGATCCCGGTGAGGTCGGGCAGCGAGACGGTCGGCAGGTCGGCGTCGGCGAGCTGCGCGCGGGCGGCGTCCTCAGTCTGCGTCCGGATGGCGTGCTCGACCGTCTCGTGCACCAGCCCGCCCAGCGTCTCGTCGTCGACCTTGAGCCCGGCGGCGGCCAGCCCGGCGCGCACCCGCTCCGCGTCCACCCGGCCGCTCGCGGCCGCGGCGACCGAGCGGGCCGGCAGCCGGTTGGGCCGGACGCGATTGCACACCACGCCGCCCGGCCGCAGGTCGGCGGCGTCGAGTTCGGCGACGGCCTCCAGGGTTTCCCGCACCGGCAGTTCCTCCAGCAGCGTCACCAGGTGCACGACGGTGTCGCTGGAGTGCAGCAGGCGCACCACGCCGTCGCTGTGGTCGCGGATCGGCCCGGCCTTGGCGAGGTCGGCCATCGCGCGGGTGACGTCGAGGAACTTGACCACCCGGCCGGTCGGCGGCGCGTCGACCACGACCGCGTCGTAGACGTGGCGGCCGCGCTCGTCGGTCCGGCCGACGCATTCCTTGATCTTCCCGGTGAACAGCACGTCGCGCAGGCCCGGCGCGAGCGTGGTGGCGAACTCGATCGCGCCCATCTTGCGCAGCGTGCGACCGGCGAAACCGAGGTTGTAGAACATCGACAGGTACTCCAGCAGCGCCGCCTCGGCGTCGATGGCCAGCGCGCGGAGCTCGCCGCCGCCGGGCGCCGCGGCGATCCACTCCTCGGCGTAGGGCAGCGGCGCGGTGTCGAAGAGCTGGGCGATGCCCTGCCTTCCTTCCACCTCGATCAGCAGCACCTTGTGACCGCCGGTGGCCAAGGCGAGGGCCAACGCGGCGGCGACGGTGGTCTTGCCGGTGCCGCCTTTGCCGCTGACGACGTGCAGTCGGGCGTGATTCAGTTCCCCGTCCCAGTCGGTCACACGATCAGCGTAAGTGCCGCGTTCCCCGGATGTCTGCCGACCGCGAACTCCCGCCACGCCGTGGGATCGGCGCCGATCAGCGCAGGGCGTGGTCTGCCAGGTCGCGGACGCCCGCGCGCAGTCGCGCCCAGCTGTAGTCCGCCTCCCGCAGGGCGAAGTTGAGGTCCGCGTCGACCGCTGCCAGCAGCGCGTGCGCGAGGTGCTCCGGATCCGCTGCGGCGCCGCAGTGGAGGGTCAGGTGCCGGTGCCAGAACCGGTAGGAACCGATGCGGTACCGGGCGCCCGGCGCGGCCGTTTCCGAGAGCCGGACCAGTTGCAGGTGTTCGGCCAGGTAGTCGACGTAGGCGTCGAGGAAGGCCAGCACGCGTTCCGCGTCGGCAGCCCCGGGCCCGAGCGGCGGCGGTCCGGTGAGCACCGCATCCTGGAGCGCTCGTTCCCGCTCGTCGAGCAGCGCGGCCACCAGCCCGGACTTGTCACCGAAGCGGCGGAAGACGGTGCCCTTGCCGACTCCCGCGGCCTGCGCGACCGCGTCCATCGTCACGCCGTCCACGCCGTGCTCGGCGAACAGGCCGGCGGCGGCGGACAGCACGCGCCGCCGGTTGCGGGCGGCGTCGGCGCGCTCCTGCGGTGGTCGGCTCGCGATCTGGTGCAGCTCGTCGGTCGCATCGTTCACGGCGGCAATCGTACTAGACAACCGGACCGTGGTCCGGTAACTTCGGCGCGGTAAACGGACCATGGTCCGGATTGAATCGAGGAGGTTGTCATGACCGAGCTGATCAGCAGGGAAGAGCTCAAGCGGCGGATCGACGCCGGGGAGGTGACTGTCGTCGATGCGCTCGGCGGGGCCTACTACGAGCAGCAGCACCTGCCCGGAGCCATCGCGCTGACCGAGGACCGCGTCGAGGAGGCGGCGGGCGAGCTGCTGCCGGACAAGGGCGCCGCGATCGTCGTCTACTGCTCGAACGCCGCCTGCGGCAACAGCCAGGCCGTCGCCACGAGGTTGGAGCGGCTCGGCTACACCGGCGTCCGCAAGTACCGCGAAGGCATCCAGGACTGGGTCGAGGCGGGCTTGCCCGTCAAGACCGGGGCGTGAGCGCGGCGGCGCGGAGGGCGGGCGGCCGGTCTCCTAAGCTGCACGCATGCAGAAGTGGGAGTACGCGACGGTTCCGTTGTTGATCCACGCGACCAAGCAGATCCTCGACCAGTGGGGCGAGGACGGCTGGGAGCTGGTCTCCGTCCTGCCCGGCCCGACCGGCGAGCAGATGGTGGCCTACCTGAAGCGGCCGAAGGGGGCCTGACATGGGTCGATGGACGGATCGTCTCGCGGAGCTGGGCGTCCCGCTGCCGGAGGTGGTGCCGCCGGTCGCGGCCTACGTGCCCGCGGTGCGCACCGGCTCGCTGGTCTACACGTCCGGCCAGGTGCCGATGGTCGCTGGCAAGCCCGCCGGGATCGGCAAGGTCGGCGCGGAGATCAGCGCCGAAGAGGCCAAGCAGCACGCCGCGATCTGCGCGCTCAACGCGCTCGCCGCGGTGGACGCGCTCGTCGGCCTGGACTCGGTGGTGCGGATCGTCAAGGTCGTCGGGTTCGTGGCCTCGGCCGAAGGTTTCACCGGGCAGCCCGGTGTGATCAACGGCGCGTCGGAGCTGCTGGGCGAGATCTTCGGCGAGGCCGGGCAGCACGCCCGCTCGGCGGTGGGCGTCGCCGAACTGCCGCTCGGCGTCCCGGTCGAGGTGGAGCTGATCGTCGAGGTCGAATAGGCGGAGTGCGGCCGAATGGCCGTCCGCTACGTCATTTGCGCGGCGTTGCCCGATTTCGGGTGACGCCGCGTTTCGCGTACGTCACGGCGGGTCGTCGGCGAATACCGCCGGCCCCGATTTCGGCGGCTCGGACGCGCGGGGCCGCCTTCGACCAGTACGCTGCGATCATCTCCTGCTCGGGTTCGTCAGATCTGGCGTAACCCGAATAGGGGTAGATCGATTCCAGTGTGTCGCGAAAAGACCGTTCAAGGGCTTGATTGATCCGGTTATCGCGGCCAAAGTTCACCTGGACGGGTGTAGCTGGTCGGGGGGCGGCGAGCGACACCCGCGTCGATGGAGTACGAGCCTTGGGAGGGGCCGACGTGGCGGTGCGCGAAACCGATCTGCTGTGCCACGAACTACTTCTCCGACTCGCCGGCCGACTGCCCGACCGGCACCTGTGGCGCTTCCGCGACTGGCTGGCCGGAGACGCCGCCGACGTGGTCGCGCGGATGCTGCCGGGCACGCTCGTCCGGGAGCGCATCGCGCTCGACGACGCCGAACACCAGCTGCTGGCCAACGCGCTGGCCCCGCTGGGCGCCGACCCCGCGATGGTCAACGCCGTCCTCCCGATCGACCCGGCCGAAGCCCCGCACTACACCTTCAGCGGCGAACGACCGGCGGACAGCGTCGGCGACTCCGCGGTGCTGGTGCTCGGTGCCACGCTGCGCGGCCGCCCCGGCGTCCGCGAGGTGCGCAGCAGCTGGCGGCGCACCGACGGCGCCGCGGCGAAGCTGGTCGTGCTGGTGACCGCGTCCGCCGACGTCGTCGGCCTGACCGGGGAGATCCAGCGCGTTCTGCGGGCGCTCGGCGAACCCGAACCCTGCGTCGAGGTGCTCCCGCCCGACCTGGAACCCGCCGCGTACCACCACGCCGCGCTCGCCGAGTCGGCGCTGGTGTGCACGGGGGCCGAAGAATTCGCCGGCCGCCGCGGTTGAGCGGCCGACATCCTGAAGGAGGCGTGCGTGGTGGACGTGGCTGAGGGGGCCGGGCCGGTGGACCGGCTGCACAACCTCTTGCTGGCCATGACAGGCCGGGTGGACGACGACGGGATCAACTCGGCCCGCGAACTGCTCGGCATCGGCCAGCCGGGCGCCGCCGCCGAATACCTCACCGGCTGCCTGCTGGCCGGCCGCATCCCGGTGAACTCCAGCGAGCAGTACCACCTGCGCCGGATCCTCGACGAGACCCGCTCGACGCACGTCCTCGCGGACCGGGTGAACGTGGTCGACTCGGTGCCGGCCGACGCGCACCGGTTCGGCGAACCGGCCGAGGACGACGGAGACCTGGTGGCGGCGCTCGCGCCGGTCGCGGCACGGCTCCAGGGCGTGCGCGGTCTGTGGTGCGCCTCCCGGACGACGCCGGCCGGCGTCAGCTACGGCGCGGTGCCCCGGCGCATCCTGCTCGCCGAGGTCAGCCCGGAGGGCTCCACCACGGCGGTGGCCTACCAGCTGATCGAAGCCCTGCGCCGGGTCGGCATCAACTGCTCCGTCGACGTCTTCGACAGCGGCGCCGAGCTGCCCGAATACCACCGGGAAGCCCTCGCGGCCGCGCACCGCGTCCACCTCGACGCGCCGCCCGCGCCGCCCGCGGAGCGCCCCGCCGCCCGGGAAGAGCGTCCGGCCGCTCGCGAGGAGCGTCCGGCCGAGCGTCCCGCGGAGCAGCCGCGCCGGGTCGTGGAGGAGCGGCCGGCGGAGCCGGAGCGCTCGATCCCGCAGCCGGCGCAGCCGGTGAGCCAGCCGGAGCCCGAACCGGCGCTGGCGCAAGCCGCCGAGGCGCAGGCCGAGGCGAGCGCCATGCGGGTGCCGCCGGCGGTCGACGCGAAGCTGACCGACCGGGAGCGCAACCTGCTGCGCAAGCTGCACGAGGAGCTCGCGCAGCGCGAACAGGACCGGTCCGGCTCGCGGCGGCCGAACGGGGCGAGCAACGGCGAGGAGGGCTGGACGTCCACCATGCCGGGCGGCACCGGTGGTTTCCCGCCGATCGGCGCGGCCCCGGTCAACAACCAGGCCTACACGCCCCAGCAACAGCGCTCCTAGCCCACCGCCAGGAGCGCCGTTTCGTCCGGAGGGGATGGCGCGAACGGCCGTTGACCTCGTCCATCGAGGCGAACGGTCCGTTCACCCCAGCCTCGCCAGGACGTCGGCGATGATCTGCTGCAGGTGCAGGCCCCGGCGGACGTCGCAGGGGTGCTCCGTGCGCTCCTCGCGGATCATCGCGAGGAGGTCGTCGAGCATCCGGGCGTAGCACTCGCGTGCGGCGGTCCGGCGGCCGAGCAGCGGCGCCTGGCCGTGCTCGCCGTACACCGCGAAGTCGACCATCGCCGGCTGCACCGGCATCCGCAGCGACAGGGTCAACGTGCTGGTCAGGTCGCCGTCGTGGCCGAACACGAGCTGCCAGAGGCCGTCGCTGCTGCGGTGCGCGAAGTGCACCTGCTCGATCTCGCCGAGCGCCGCATCGAGCAGGTCGATTGCGTGCGGCCCCGCGTCGATCAGCGCGCCGTCCTGCTCCTGGCGCCACTCCGACGCGGCGTAGTCGCCAGCCAGCAGCCCGCCCGCGAGCCACCGCCCCGTGCCGCCCTGCACACCGTCGAGACTGCGCACGCCGGCCAGCCACTCCTGCACCTCCGGCGCGAACCGGCGGGTGAGCATCAGCAGCGCGGCCACCCCGGCCTCGTCCACCGTCTCGACGATCTCGCGGGCACCGCCCGGATCCGCGGCCAGCGGCTTCTCCAGCACCAGGTGCTTGCCCGCTCGCGCCGCTCGCGGCGCGAGCTCGGCCTGCACCGCGGGCGGAACCGCGAAGGCCACCGCATCGACCGATTCGAGCAGCTCGTCGAAGCCGTCGACGACGGCCGCGTCGTACGGCTCGGCGAAGGTCTTGGCCGCGTCCGGTCGTCGCGCCCACACCGCCGCCAACCGCGTTCCCGGGTGTGCGGACAGGCCGGGCCCGTGCACCCGGTGCGCCCAGGGACCCGCTCCGACCACGCCGACTCGCAGTGCTTCGTCCATGCCCGCAATGGTGCCGTTGACCCATCGCGGTTACTGCAGTTGGGGGCCCGAACGCCACGGTCGGGTGGCCGGGGCGCTGCGCTCTCCGTGCGAAAAATCAATTCTGGAATCACTTTCTAGTGGTTTTCCGGCATAGGGTGGCCCGCATGGAGCAACTGCCCGAAGATCGCGTCCTGCCAACGGGATTCGTGCCCGATGAGCTCCCCGCGCAGCCGGCCGCGCCCAAGGACGCGGCCACCGTGATGCTGCTCCGGGAGGGCTCGGCGGGCCCGGAAGTGTTCCTGCAGCGCAGGGTGAAGGGCATGGCCTTCGCAGGCGGCATGACGGTGTTCCCCGGTGGCGGCGTCGACCAGCGCGACGCGGACGCGTCGGTGGCCTGGAGCGGACCGGACGCGGACTGGTGGGCCGAGCGGTTCGGCTGCACGCAGGACGTGGCCCGCGCCCTGGTGTGCGCGGCCGTGCGCGAGACGTTCGAGGAATCCGGCGTGCTGCTGGCCGGGCCGGACCCGGCGACGGTGGTCGGCGACACGAGCCACTACACCGGGGCCCGCGCCGCGCTGGTCTCCCGCGAGATGTCGCTGGCGAAGTTCCTCGCCGACGAAGGACTGGTGCTGCGCGCCGACCTGCTGCGGCCGTGGGCGAACTGGGTGACGCCCGAGCGCGAGCCGCGCCGCTACGACACGCGATTCTTCCTCGCCGCGATGCCCGCCGGGCAGCGGGCCGACGCGGTCACCTCGGAGGCATCCGAGGCGTATTGGTCCACCCCGCAACAGGCGCTGGCGGACTTCGAGGCGGGTCGCTGCCACCTGCTCCCGCCGACCCGCGTCACGCTCGGCGAGCTCGCCGAGCGCGGAAGCCTGCCCGCGGCGCTGGCCGCGGAGCGCACCCTCGCCAAGGTCATGCCGAAGCTGGTGCGCCGCAACGGCCGGTGGCACGCGGTGCTGCCGGGCGAACCCGGATTCGAGGAGGCGAAGTGATGGAGCACCCGGCCTACGGAACGCTGCGCCAGGTCACCCCGTACGCGTCGGTGCTGCTCGCGCACAACCCGTCGCCGATGACCCTGGAAGGCACCAACACGTGGGTGGTGCGCAATCCGGGCGCGGGCGACTGCGTGGTGATCGACCCGGGCCCGGACGACGCCGAACACCTGCGCCGGGTCGCCGACCAGGGCCCGGTGTCGCTGGTGCTGCTCACGCACCACCACGGCGACCACACCGACGGCGTCGAGCAGTTCGTCGAGCTCACCGGGGCACCGGTGCGCGCGCTCGACCCGGCGCTGTGCCGGGGCGCGGAGGCGTTCCGCGACGGCGAGATCGTCAAGGCTGGCGGCGTGGAGCTCCGGGTGGTCGCCACGGCTGGCCACACGGCCGACTCGGTGTGCTTCATCGCCGACCACGACGAACCGGCCGTGTTCACCGGCGACAGCATCCTGGGCCGGGGCACGACGGTCGTGGCGCAGCCCGACGGCCACCTCGGCTCCTACCTCGCATCGCTGCGCCTGCTCGCCGAGCTGCCGTCGGGCCTGCGGGTGCTGCCCGGCCACGGCCCGGAGCTGCCCGACGCCCGGGCGATCGCGACGGCCTACCTGAAGCACCGCGAACAGCGCCTCGACCAGGTCCGCGCGGCCGTCCGCGACAACGGGCCGGAGGTCACGCCGCGCCAGGTGGTGGAGGTCGTCTACGCGGACGTCGACCGCTCGGTCTGGCCAGCTGCGGAGTGGACGGTCCAAGCCCAACTCGCCTACCTGCGAGAACAGGGCGAGCTCCGGGGCTGACCGTCAGGTCCGCTTGGGCATCAGCACGTAGTGCAGTTCGGCGCCGGACGGGTCCGGCTCCGCGCCGGTGATCACCGTCGAACGGCGGTTGCCCGCGCGGAGGCCGATGCGGACGGTCTGCGCGCCGAACGCCTGCAGCGCATCCGAGAGGTATCGGGGCTGGTAGGCGGTGGTGATGCGATCGCCGCTGGTGGTGGCCTTGACCGCCTCCTCGGCGTCGCCGAACTGCTGGTCTGCCGCGCGCACGCGCACCTCGGCGTCGCCGACCTCCAGCAGCAGCGTGCCCTGCGCCCCGCCGAACGGCGTCACCCGGCGCACGGCCCCGGCGAGCTCGGCGGCCGCGACGTCGACGGTGCCGTCGAAGGCGTCGGCGAGGTGGCGCGCCTCGCTCGGGAACGGCGCGTCCAGCACGGTGCTGCTGACTTCGGTCGTCGGCCAGCTCATGCCGACCCGGTCCGCGTCGGCGTGCAGCACGACCTGGGCGTCGTCGGCCTGCTTGGCGATCTCGGCGAGCAGGTTCGCCGGGATCAGCACGTCGAGCTCGGCCACCTCGGATTCCCACGGCACGCTCGCCACCGCCATCCGGAACCGGTCGGTCCCGACGAACACCAACCGCTCACCGAGCTGCTTGACGTGCACGCCGGTGAACACGGGGAGCGCGTCGTCGCGCGACGCGGTGGACGCCACGACAGCGGCCAGCGGCAGGACGTCGATGCCGAGCACGCCGACGCGCGGCGGAGCCTCGCGGATGCCGGGGTGGGACGGCAGGTCGAGGAGGGGGAGCGCGAAGCGCGCGTTCGGCGTGCGCAGCGCGAGCTTGCGGCCCTCGACGACGAGCCGCACTTCAGGGCTGTCGATGTTGCGCAGCGTCTCGGCGAAGGGACGGCCGGGCACGAGCACGCGGCCTTCGGCGTGCGTCCGCGCCCCGCGGCTCAACCGCATGCTGCGTTCCCGGTCGGTGCCTGCGAGCACGAAGCCGTGTGCGTCGGCTTCGAGCACGATGCCGCTGAGCACCGGGTCGAGCACCCGGCCACGCAGCAGGCGAACAAGATCGTTGGCGGCGTGCGCAAGCGTCCGGGTCGCCGAGGTGACGTCGAGGTCCATGCGCGCAAGCTAGCCACCAGCACCGACAGCCCGAGCCGCACGACGTTTCCGCAGGTGATGGCTCGTGAGTGGTGTGGAGCGCCATAGCACTCCACACCACTCACGAGCCCTGACCAGGCAGAACGGTTACTTGCCGGCGAGGGAGAGGTCGGCGCGGGACGTGGCGGGGACCAGGGTTCCGCGGCGCAGCCAGAGGACCGCGGCGACGACGACGCCGACCGCGCTCGCGGTCAGGAACGACGCCGCCGGGCCGCTGATCTCGACCAGCTGCCCGCTGATCGACTGGCCGATGGCCGCGCCCAGCGTCACCGAGGTGACCACCCAGCCGAACGCCTCGGTGGCGGTGCCCGCCGGCGCCGCGATCTCGATCGCCACCGAGTGCGCGGTGGACTGCGGCGTGATCAGGCTGCCGGCCACCAGCAGCGCCAGGCACAGGCCCCACAGCGTCGACGGCACGGCCAGCAGCGTGAGCAGCACGGCGAAGCCGAACAGCAGCGCGGGCAGCCGCAGGTGCATCGGTCGAGGCCAGGGCCGCAGTCCGTAGGCGACGCCGACGATCACCGAGCTGACCGACAGCAGGCTCAGCAGCAGGCCGCCGGCCGTCGGGTGGCCCGCTTCCACCGCGGCCGCGGGCACCCCGACCTCGATGAAGCCGATCAGCATGCCGAAGCCCAGCGCGGCCAGCGCCACGGTCCGCATTCCGGGGCTGGCGATCGCCCCGAGCAGGCTCCCGCCACCGCTGGGCACGGGATCAGGGCGGTGGCTGCGCGCGGCGCGGGTGGAGGCGAAGCCGACGCTGCCGACGACCATGCACGCGGCACCGACGACGACCCCGGTCCCCGGCCACGGCATCGCGACCATGAGCCCGGCCAGGCCCGGGCCGAGGATGAAGAAGACCTCCATGCTGATCGCCTCGTACGAGTAGGCCGCGTCCCGCGCCGGGCCGGGCGGCAGCAGTCGCCCCCACAGCGCCCTCGACGCCGGGCCCACCATCGGCTCGCTGATCCCGACCAGGAACGCCAGCGCGGTCATCAGCGCCACCGGGGCGTGCAGCTCGATGACCACCACCTCGATGGCCACCAGCGTCGCGAACACGCCGGACATCACGTACAACGGGATGGTCGGTCCCACCCGGTCCATCACCCGGCCCTGCGCGACCGAGCCGCAGGCGACGCCGATCAGCGCGCCCGCCGACACCAGTCCGGCCGCCGCGAACGATCCGGTCTGGCGCTGCACGTACAGCATCAGGGCGAGGCCGACCATCGCGATCGGCAGGCGGCCGAGCAGCGAGGTGATGACGGGCCCGCGGGCGCCGGGGGCGGTCAGGGCCGTGCGGTAGTCGGTGAGGGACATGGATTGGGACACGCGAACCAGTATTCCAATTGTGGTACGGCAGTACCAACTCGGTTTCGGGTAATCCGCCTCACGCGCGCCAGAAAAGGACCTTTTACCTGGTTCGTCGGGTGCCGAAACAGGGCACACTCAAATTAGAGCGGCTACGCAATCCGGGTGAACTCTGCAACCGGGGCGTGCGTAGGCGCGTCCTGGAAGGTGAGAGGGGTTGCTGGTGGCACCGGCCGTCCAGCATCTTCGACAAAGAGGACTTTCCTCTGGTGCCAAGGATTCGGGGCCGACGCATCGGAGGATCGGGGGAGCGTGGTTGGTCGTCGGGGGACGAACCACGCACATGTGAAGGGGCTGGAGCGCCGCGTCGGGGGCGGCGCCCAGCCCCTTCACATGCACCAAGTGCAGGCGCGGGCGTCAGAAGCCGCCTCCGCCGCCTCCGCCGCCGTCGCCACCGCCGCTGAAGCCGCCGCCCCCGCTGTCGCCGCCGCTGAAGCCACCGCCGCTGTCGCCGCCGAAGCCGCTCCCGCTGTCACTGCTCCCGCTGTCGCTGCTGCCGTAATCGCTGTTCGAGTCGATGTAGGTCGCGGAGGTCGCGGTCGCGCCGGAAGAGCGACGACGCCCGTTGTCCTTGGACGTGGAGGCGATGATCGCCGCCATTACCAGTCCGGCGCCCGCGACCACGGCGACCAGGACCAATGCTTGGATTAAGGCCGGTTCCACCTGTTCGATCCCCTCGGCTCGGTCCGGTCCTCGGTCCGAGGTTGGACGCGCGCCGCCAGCTCAGGGTTGCGACCCGGACACGAAAAGTGAGGGAATCTCAGTCGCCCCCGCCGCCGCCGGAGTCGCCACCCCCACCGGAGTCGCTGCCGCCGCCGGAATCCCAGCCGCCACCCGAGTCGTGCCCCCAGCCCGAGTCGCCGTGGTGCCAGGTGGTGCCGGAATCGACGGCGCCGCCGCTGCTCGTCGAGCTGAGCCGCCGCCGCGCGGCGTAGTTGCGGTTGCGCTGCATGCGCGCGCGGCGCCGCGAAGGCCGGCGGTTGATCCGGTCCCAGATGATCGCGATCCCCAGGAGCAGCAGCATCGCTGCCCCGATGTAGCCGATCCAGTGCATGTCGCCCCCAGCCTGTCGGTCAACCGATCAAGGTTTACACGGGGCAGGTGTCCGATGGGTTGTCTTTCGGACACGAAAAAACGCGCGTCGACTGAGGAGCCCGGGAACGAACCCCGGACCCGTCGGCCGACGCGCGTCAGTTCGCGGCGTCGCTGGTGTCAGCGGGCGCGGCGGGCCAACCGCTCCGGGTCGAGGATGAGCACGCTCTTGCCCTCGAGCCGCAGCCAACCGCGGTGCGCGAAGTCGGCCAGCGCCTTGTTCACGGTCTCCCGCGATGCGCCGACGTACTGCGCAATCTCTTCCTGCGTCAGGTCGTGGGTGACCCGCAGCAGGCCGGCCTCCTGGCTGCCGAACCGCTGCGCGAGCTGCAGCAGCGCCTTGGCGACCCGGCCCGGCACGTCGGTGAAGATGAGGTCGGCTAGCATGCCGTTGGTCCGGCGCAGCCTGCGAGCGACCACGCGCAGCAGCTGCTCGGCGATCTCCGGCCGAGTGGCGATCCACTGCCGCAGCGCCGTCCGGTCCATGCTCAGCGCGCGGACCTCGGTGACCGTGGTCGCCGTCGAGGTGCGCGGCCCCGGATCGAAGATGGACAGCTCGCCGAACATGTCCGACGGGCCCATGATCGCCAGCAGGTTCTCCCTGCCGTCCGGCGACTTGCGTCCGAGCTTCACCTTGCCGGACTGAATGATGTAAAGCCGGTCTCCCGGCTCGCCCTCGGCGAAGATCACGTGTCCTCGCGGGAACTCGACCGGTTCCAGCGACTGGGCCAGTGCCTCTGCCGCGGCCGGCTCAACGCCCTGGAAGATGCCGGCCCGGGCCAGTGTCTCGTCCACCTCGTCCCTCCATGTTGAGACGCGGCGGCTGTCTGTGGTGCCGGACCCGCGAGTGCGAATCTAGCGGTGTGCCGCCGATCACTACCAGTAATTCTAAGACTGGTCGCGGGAACGGCGAGTACGCAGCCTACCGGCGCGTCCCACCCTGCGAAGCTGGAACAACTCCAGCGCGCGTCCAATACCTTGCCGGAACAGCGCCCGCACCTCGTCGGGGCGAGCGTTCTCCAGCAGCTCCTCCACCTCGTTCTCCTGCACCGCCACGTGCCGCAGGCGAGCCTCCACGCGCTCCATGAAGAGGGTGAAGAACATGATCACGAGCGGCACGACGATGACGAACCAGGCAGCCATCATGAGTTAAATCCTCGCTCATACCTTCGGGGCGGGTGCAACCGGGGTCGGGTTCCCGGTGAGCGTGACGATCCGACCACCTTTGGTGACGGTCGGTGCCCATGGTCCGGTGGGGTGCCCGGACCGTGTCGCAGCGCAGCCTATCCGGATGCGCAAGGCCCCCTGCGTCCGACACGCCTTGGCGGCCGGGAGCAGCGCCGGTGCGGCCGGTTGGCCGAGGCGATCGGATCCGTAGTCTGGTGGGGTGTCAGACCTGGCTCGGAACAAGCGCAAGAGTGCCGCCGCCGGCTCGGGCGGTGAGACCCGGCTGGGGCTGGTCCGGCGAGCCCGCCGGATGCTGCGGGCGCTGGCCGAGGCGTATCCGGACGCGCACTGCGAGCTGGACTTCGAGACGCCCCTGGAACTGGCGGTCGCCACGATCCTGTCCGCCCAGTGCACCGACAAGCGGGTCAACGAGGTCACCCCGGCCCTGTTCCGGCGGTACCCGACGGCCGCCGCCTACGCGGGGGCCGACCGCACCGAGCTGGAGGAGATGATCCGCTCCACCGGCTTCTACCGGAACAAGGCCGCGTCGCTGATGGGCCTGGGCGCGGCGCTGGTGGAGAAGTACGACGGCGAGGTGCCGCAGAAGCTGGACCAGCTGGTCAAGCTGCCGGGCATCGGCCGGAAGACGGCCAACGTGATCCTCGGCAACGCCTTCGACGTCCCGGGCATCACGGTGGACACCCACTTCGGGCGGCTGGTCCGGCGCTGGGGCTGGACCGCGGAGGAGGACCCGGTCAAGGTCGAGCACGCCATCGGCGAGCTGATCCCGCGCAAGGAGTGGACGATGCTCTCGCACCGGGTGATCTTCCACGGCCGCCGCGTCTGCCACGCCCGCAAGCCCGCCTGCGGCGCCTGCCTGCTGGCCAAGGACTGCCCGTCGTACGGGCTGGGCCCGACCGAGGCCACCCCAGCGGCAAAGCTGGTCCGCGGCCCGGAGACGCCGCGGCTGCTGGCGCTGGCCGGAGTCGTCGACGAGGTCCCGGAGAGCACTGTCGAACAGGCCGCGGCGAAGGAGCCGGTGGCGTGAACCTGCGCGCCTACGGCAACGAGATCCGCTGGACGATCGTGGTGCTCGTGCTCGCCGTGGTCGGTGTGATCGCGCTCTGGCCGCGCGACGCCGAGCAGCAGCAGGAGCAGACCGCCGCGCCCGCTCCGCCGCCGGCGGCCCGCGCCATCGACCCCGCGCAGCGAGCGGCGGCGGCGCTCCAGCCCTGCCCGGCGGCCGAAGGCGGCCCGGCGGAGCTGGCCGGGATCACCGGCAGTTGCCTGGCCGACGGGCGGCCCGCCGACGCGGGCTCCGCCGTCGCCGGTGGACCGACGCTGATCAACCTCTGGGCGACCTGGTGCGCGCCGTGCCGCACCGAGCTGCCCGCGCTGCAGGCCTACGCCGAGCAGCCGGGCGCGATCCGGGTGCTGGGCGTCCAAGTGCAGAGCGATCCGGCGGACGGTCTTGACCTCCTGACCCAGCTGGGCGTTCACTTCCCCAACGTGCATGACGGGGACAACCGCATCAGGGCCGCGCTGAAGGCGCCGAACGTGCTGCCGATCAGCTACGTGGTGACCGCCTCCGGCGAGGTGCGCCGCATCGATCCGCCAGTCGCGTTCAAGAGCCCGGAGGAGATCCGGGCGGCCGTCGACCGGACCTTGGGGAGCGCTCGGTGAACCCGCGACGAACGGGCCCGCTGGTCGACCCGGCGGAGCTGCCGGACTGGCTGCGCGGCCTGGTCGAGCGGTCCGCCGACCTCGATCCGGGGCACTTCGGCTGGCCGCGCGAGAACCCGCCGGCGGAGGCCCGCCCGGCCGCGGTGCTGGTGCTCTTCAGCGAGGGCGCCGACGGCCCGGACGTGCTGCTGCTGCGCCGCGCCGACGGGCTGAGCTCGCATCCCGGTCAGGTTGCTTTCCCGGGTGGCTCGCTCGACGATGTTGATCGCGGGCCGGTCGACGCCGCGTTGCGGGAAGCCGTCGAGGAGGTGGGGTTGCGGCCGGAGGGCGTCCGCCCGGTGGCGACGCTGCCGGAACTGCACGTGGCGCACAGCGGCTTCCGGGTGACCCCGGTGCTGGCGCACTGGGCCGAGCCGTCCCCGGTCGCGCCGGTGGATCCCGGCGAGACGGCGGCGGTGGCCAGGGTCCCGATCTCCTGGCTCACCGATCCGGCGAACCGGCTGCGGGTGGAGCTGACCGGGCGGCACGCGAGCCCGGCGTTCCTGGTGCCCGGGATGCTGGTGTGGGGTTTCACCGGCGGCCTGCTGTCGGGGCTGCTGGACCTGGCCGGCTGGTCGCGTCGCTGGAACCGTGCCGACGTGCGAGAACTCGACGAGGCGTGGCGGGCCGCGGAGGAGGCCGAGGACATCGGCTTCGGGCGTTCGTGAACGGTTTGAGAACCTGTTCTCGTCTTCCAGCACGCGCGGGACCGCTTCGAGGACGGGTTGTGGGACCGTGGTGCGCCGCCGATCGTCGGCGAGATTGAGGTGAGCGGGTGAACTGGGTCGACCTGCTGGTGGTGCTTCTGGCGCTGCTCGCCGCGGTGTCGGGGGCCCGCAGCGGCCTGGTCACCGCGCTGTTCTCGTTCCTGGGCGTGTTCATCGGCGCGGTGGTGGGCCTCAAGGTGGCGCCGCTGATCCTGGACCGCCTGGACAGCCCGGTCGCCCGCCTCGCCTTCGGCGTCGGAATCGTGGTGCTGCTGGTCGCCTTCGGCGAGACCTTCGGCATGTGGGCCGGCCGGGAACTGCGGGACCGGATCACCTCCCCGAAGCTGACCGGCGTGGACAACGCGCTCGGCGCGGTCCTGCAGTTCATCGCGGTGCTCGTGGTGGCGTGGCTGATCGCGCTGCCGTTCACGTCGGCGTCGGCGCTGCCCGGCCTCGCGGCCGCGATAAGCCGGTCGAAGGTGCTGACCGCGGTGAACTCGGTGATGCCCGCCTCGGCCAAGGCGCTGCCGGACGACCTGCGCGAAATGCTCGGGGTGTCCGGTTTTCCGCAGGCGCTGGAGCCCTTCTCGGAGACCCCGGTCGCGGAGATCGCGCCGCCGGACATGGCGCTGGCCAACAGCCAGGCGGTGCGCAACGCGCGGACCAGCGTGGTGAAGGTCCGGGGCCGGGCCACGTCCTGCGCGCGGGCGCTGGAGGGCACCGGCTTCGTGATCTCGCCGCACCGGGTGATGACGAACGCGCACGTGGTCGCGGGTACCGACCGGGTGGCGATCGAGATCGGCCGCGGCGAGTTCGACGCGAAGGTCGTGCTCTACAAGCCGGACGTGGACGTCGCGATCCTGGCGGTGCCGGACCTGGACGCGGACGCGATGACCTTCGTGCCGGGACCGGCCAGCCCGGGCAACGACGTGATCGCCCTGGGCTACCCGCTGGACGGGCCCTACACGGCGTCGGCGGGCCGCATCCGGGAGCAGATCAGGCTGCGCGGCCCGGACATCTACGACGCGAACACCGTGGTCCGCGACGTGTACACGGTGCGCGGCCGGGTGCAGAGCGGGAACTCCGGCGGGCCGCTGATCGACCCGTCCGGCAAGGTCGTGGGCGTGGTCTTCGGAGCGGCGGTGGACGACCCGGAAACGGGCTTCGCGCTCACGGCGAAAGAAGTGGCGGACGAGGTCGCGGCGGCCCCGAACCTGACCGCGGAGGTCGACACCGGCCCCTGCACCAGCTGACCCGCGCGAGCGGGAGGTCTTGCGGGCAGTGCTTCGGAGGCGCCGAAGCGGCCGCGCGGGGCAGCGCGCTGGGCGCCGTTTCGCGCGAGAACGACGCGCCGGGGGCTTCGCCGCCACGACGCATGGAGTTTCACGTACCGCGTTTCCGGCCAGCGCGGGAGCGTCAGGACGCGGCCGGGGTTTCCTCGTCGTGCTTGCGCTTGGCGATCTTCGTGGTGTCCTTGAGCGTTTCGATGGTGCGCTTCGGCGCCCGGATCTTGCGCACCCGCATGTAGCCGAGCAGCGCCAGCAGGCCCGCGACCAGCAGCATCGCCAGGAACACGATGCCGAAGGCCGCCCAGCGCCACAGGCCGAGCTGGGCCAGCCCCTCGGCCAGCGTGAAGAACAGGAAGAACAGGCTGAAACCGAGCACGGTCAGCGCGAGGACGAAGTAGACGCTGCCCTTGACGGCCTTCTTCATCTCGCCGGCGAGCTCGGTCTTGGCCAGCTCGACCTCCGACCTGACCAATGTGGACAGGTGCGTCGTGGCATCGCGTACCAACGCGCCGATGGACTGCCCGTCGGGAGCAGTGCCCTCTTCGGACAGCGGGATGGACGTGACCGCGGTCCACCCCGCACCGTCACGGCTGCCGTTGGTGCTCTTCTGGGCGCTGTTCACGTGCCCCATCGTGCCACGCGCGATCAGTACGCCACCGGGCGACTCGCGGTGCGTTACCCGCGAGTGACCCGCGGCGCGAGGTGTTCCGCAGTTTCAATTGAAACCTCGTGCCGGGCCTCGGGCCCGCAGTTTCAATTGAAACTGCGGTCTCCCGGGGCTGGACGTGGAGCTCAGGCGTCGTCGGAGACGTCGCCGTTCTTGAGCTTGCGGCCGCGGCGCAGCAGCACCGCCGCTGCTAGCAGCGATGCGATGGCGGAGGCGATCAGCACCGCGGCCTTGGCCCGTTCCGCCGCCGCGCCGGTCAGCGACAGGTCGGCGATCAGCAGGCTGACCGTGAAGCCGACGCCGCCGAGCATCGCCAGCGCCGCCATGTCGCGCCACTGCACCGATTCCGGCTTCGCGCCGATGCCCAGCTTGACCGCGAGGAAGGAGCTGCCGAAGATGCCGATCAGCTTGCCGGCCACCAGGCCGACGATGATCGCGATCGCGACCCGGTCCTCGCGGATCGCGGCCAGCGCCTCGCCGTCCACGGGCACACCCGCGGCGAAGAACGCGAACACCGGCACGATCAGCCCGGCCGACCAGGGCTGCAGCCGGTGCTCCAGGCGCATCGCCGGCGAAGCAGGCTCGTGCGGGTCGCGCCGGACGCGGGTGAGCAGCCCGAGCGCCACGCCGGCGATCGTCGCGTGGATGCCGCTGGTGTGCACCGCGATCCAGGTGGCCACGGCCAGCGGCACGTAGAGCCACGGCGTGGTGACCCGCTTGCGCTGCAGGTACCAGTAGACGACGCAGAGCACGACCGCCGCGAGCAGCGCGAGCACGCTGAGCCCGTCGGTGAACAGCACGGCGATCACGACGATCGCGCCGAGGTCGTCGACGACGGCGAGGCTGAGCAGGAAGACCCGCGCCGCGGTGGGCATCCAGGAGCCGGTCAGCGACAGCACGCCCAGGGCGAAGGCGATGTCGGTCGCGACCGGGATCGCCCACGCGGCGTGCGCGCCGGGCGCGCCGTGGCCGATCGCGAAGGCGAGCGCCGCGGGCACGATCATGCCGCCGATCGCGGCGATCACGGGCAGCAGCGCGTTCTTGACGTTGGAGAGCTCGCCGACCACGAGCTCGCGCTTGAGCTCCAGCCCGGCGACGAAGAAGAAGATCGCGAGCAGGCCGTCCTTGGCCCAGTCTCCGACGGAAAGGCCCAGGTGCAGGGACTGCGGCCCGATCTCGAAGTCGCGGACGGCGTGGTAGATCCCGGCGGCGGGGGAGTTCGCCAGCAGCAGTGCGAGGGCGGTCGCGGCCAGCAGGACCATGCCGCCGACGGTTTCGGTCCGCAGGTAGGAGCCGAAGTCGAAGGTCCGAGCCGACTTGGCGGGCCGGGGCTGGTTGCGGGCGGCTTTTGACACTGGCGGCTCCGATCGCGGATAGCACGAACTGCGACGCCGACCAGTCTTCCCGGCACACCTTTACCGGAATCCTAACATCCGCGGCGCGCGTGATTGTCGGCGCAAACAAGATTGGGAAGGCATCTTCCCAGGTCAAAGCGCCTTTTCCGAATCGGAGAGGTCGCGAACGCAACAGGGGCGCCCTCCGTGCGGGAGGGCGCCCCTGGCGCGTCGGGCGTGCCGGTCAGTCGTCGCTGGAGTTGTTCAGGCCCTTGGAGATCAGCGACATGACGGACGAGTCGGCGAGCGTGGTGACGTCGCCGACCTCGCGGTTCTCCGCGACGTCGCGCAGCAGTCGCCGCATGATCTTGCCGGAGCGCGTCTTGGGCAGCTCGGGCACGACCATGATCTGGCGGGGTTTGGCGATCGGGCCGATCTCGTGGGAGACGTGCTCGCGCAGCTCCTTGAGCGCGGCCTCGCCGCTGGCGGTGTCGTCGGTGCCGCCGCGCAGGATCACGAACGCGACGATGCCCTGGCCGGTGGTGGGGTCGGAGGCCCCGACCACGGCGGCTTCGGCGACGTTGGGGTGCGACACCAGGGCGGACTCGACCTCGGTGGTGGAGATGCGGTGCCCGGAGACGTTCATGACATCGTCCACCCGGCCCAGCAGCCAGATGTCGCCGTCGTCGTCGTACTTGGCGCCGTCACCGGCGAAGTAGAAGCCCAGGTCGGCGAACTTCGACCAGTAGGTGTCGCGGTAGCGCTCGTCGTCGCCCCAGATGCCGCGCAGCATCGACGGCCACGGCTGGTCGAGGACCAGCAGCCCGCCGCCGCCGTTGCCGACCTGGGTGCCGGTCTCGTCGACGACCTTGGCCGAGATGCCGGGCAGCGGCTGCTGCGCGGAGCCGGGCTTGGCGGCGGTGACGCCGGGCAGCGGCGAGATCATGATCGCGCCGGTCTCGGTCTGCCACCAGGTGTCCACGACCGGCGTGCGGTCGCCGCCGATGTTCTTGCGGTACCAGATCCAGGCCTCGGGGTTGATCGGCTCGCCGACCGACCCCAGCAGGCGCAGGGAGGACAGGTCGTACTTGGCGGGGAT
>NZ_JBWKKU010000064.1:45204-54842 GCF_056431445.1 Saccharopolyspora sp. NPDC045941 | reverse complement strand
GCCTCGGGCAACGGCAAGGGCCAGATCTTCGTCAAGGGCGAGGTGATCAAGACGGTGCCGGAGCACCAGATCGTCGAGACCCTGATCGAGGAGGCGATGCGCATCGCCGAGGACATGGAGCCCGCCGACGACGAGGCCGGGGCGCCGGTCGTCACCGTCAGCTGATCCAGTGCGACCGGCCGTCCCCGGTTCAGGGGGCGGCCGGTCTCGCTTTTCCGGACTTCTGCGCGCCGCGCCCGCGGTGAATCCGCGGCGATCCGTCGACCGGGCTACTCCGAATGGGTGAGTGCCGGTTCGGGGCGGTGTGGTGCACACCGGCCGGTGGGGCTCTTCACCCCGGGTTTCTGGCAGTCTTGGCAGGTGCTCAAGCTCGCCGGTGCACGGCTGTTGGAGGAACGCGACGCGGTGCTGGTCCGTTCCGTGCTGGATTCCGCCCCCGTCGCGGCCTGCATGGTGGCCGCGCGCGTCGAGGAGGCCGGCATCCACCCGTTGCGCCTCGGCGGCGAGCTCTGGGGCTACGGCGGCAAGCTCACCGGGATGTGCTTCTCGGGCGCGAACCTGATCCCGCTGCGCGGCGGACCGGCCGCGATGCGCGCCTTCGCCGACCGCGCGCTGCGCCGGCGCCGCGTCTGCTCGTCGCTGGTCGGCCCGGCGGAGCAGGTGCTCGCGCTCTGGAGCGAGGTCGCGGCGCAGTGGGGCCCGGCGCGCGAAGTGCGCGCCGATCAGCCGCTCATGGCGCTGTCCGAGCCGCCCTGGGTAGCCCCGGACCCGCTGGTGCGCCCGGTCCGGCCGGACGAGCTGGACCGCTACCTGCCCGCTGCGATCGCGATGTTCACCGAGGAAGTCGGGGTGGACCCGTCCAGCGACGGCGGCGCGGCGAGCTACCGGGCGCGGGTCGCCGACCTGATCGCCGGTGGCCGGGCGTTCGCCCGCTTCGAGGGCGGCGAAGTGGTGTTCAAGGCCGAGATCGGCGCGCTGTCCCGCACGGTCGGGCAGATCCAGGGCGTCTGGGTGCACCCGGACCGGCGCAGCACCGGGCTGGGCACGGCGGGAACGGCCGCAGTCGCGGACCGGCTGGTGCGCGGCCTCGGCCGCACGGCGAGCCTGTACGTCAACGGCTACAACACCGCGGCCCGGGTGGCGTACCAGAAGGTCGGTTTCCGCCAGATCGGCTCCTTCAGCACGGTCCTCCTCTGAAGGTCCACTGTGGATGATGATCTGCGGTTTCAATTGAAACTGCAGGCCACCGGTGGGTACCGAGCCCCAGTTTCAATTGAAACCGTGGTCTCCCGTGCGGCGTGCGTTGACCGAACGGGCAACGGGTCGGAAAAGGGGTGTGGACGTTTCGGGGCATTTCGGCATACTCGCGGACATGGTTTCCTCGCGGATCTTGGTCGGCGCGGCGGCGCTACTGCTGCTGCCGCTGGCCGCTTGCAGCACCGGGCCGTCTGAAGAAGACGTCGCCGCCTCCTTCGTGAACGCGGTGGCGGCGGGTGACGCGGTCGGTGCGGCGAACCAGACCGACTCCCCAGACCAGGCCAAGCAGGCGCTCGAAGCGGCCCGGCGGAACCTGGCGCCGACGGCCGCGCACGCGACGGTCCGCGAGGTGACCGAGGACGCGCAGGGAACGCCGACGGCGCGGTTCGACATGTCCTGGGACTTCGGCGCGGGCAAGGTCTGGAACTACTCGAACGAGCTCAAGCTCGTCGAGCAGGAGCAGGGCTGGAAGGTCCGCTGGGCGCCCGCGGTGCTCCACTCGCAGCTGGCGGCCGGGCAGACCCTCGCCTATCGCGAGCAGCGCCCGGACCCGGCGCCGGTGCTGGACCGCGACGGCAAGCAGCTCATGGGGCCGGAGCAGCTGGTCACGGTGAGCCTGAGCGCGCAGGAGGCCGGGGACGTGCCCGGCGTCGCGGCCTCGCTGGCGAACGCGCTGAAGACCGTCGAACCCGCGATCACCCAGCAGTCCATCCTGGACGGCGTGGCGAAGACGCCGCAGGGCCAGCCCTATGCGGTGGTCACGCTCCGGCAGGGCGACTACGAGCAGGTCAAGTCCCGCATCTACGACCTGCCGGGCGTGCGCTTCCCGGCCCAGACGCGGCTGGTCACCACCGAGCGCGGGTACGGCACGCAGGTGCTCGCGGGCGTGGCGCGCGTCGTCGACCAGCAGGTCCAGGCGAACGCCGGGTGGCGCGTCGTGACGCTCGACGCGGCCGGTCAAGAGGCCGCGGAGCTGCACGGCGTCGCGGAGCGGCCGGTCGCGCCGACCAACGTGACCCTCGGCGACCGCGCGCAGCGGGCCGCCGAGCAGGCGGTCGACCCGGTTCCGCAGGCCGCGATGCTGGTGGCCATGCAGCCGTCGACCGGCGAAGTGCTCGCCGTGGCGCAGAACGCGCCCGCCGACGCGCAGGGCCCGGTAGCGCTGTCCGGCCAGTACCCGCCGGGTTCGACGTTCAAGACGGTGACCGCGACGGCCGCGCTGGGATCAGGGAAGGCGGGCATCGACACCCCGGTGGAATGCCCGGCGGAGAAGGTGTTCGACGGCCGGCCGCTGCCGAACGACAAGAAGTTCGACCTCGGCGTGGTGCCGCTGCGGACGGCCTTCGCGCACTCCTGCAACACGTCGTTCGCGCAGCTCGCGGTCGACATGCCCGGGGAGGCCCTGACCGACGCCGCGGGCCAGCTCGGCCTCGGCGTGGACTTCGAGATGGCCGGCGCGACCACCATCACCGGGAAGGTGCCGCCGGCCGGCAGCACGGTGCAGCGCGCGGAGAACGGCATCGGGCAGGGCACGGTGCTGGCCAGCCCGTTCGGCATGGCGCTGGTGACCTCGTCGATCGCCGAGGGGCGGATGCCGGTGCCGACGCTGGTCCGGGGCGCGCAGACCAAGGCGGACGCCACCCCGCAGCCGCCCGCGCCGCAGACCCTCGACCAGCTCCGCGCGATGATGCGCGAGGTGGTCACCGGCGGGACGGCGACCGCGCTGAACGGCTCCGGCGACGTCCGGGGCAAGACCGGGACCGCGCAGTTCGGCGACGGCACCCACTCGCACGGCTGGTTCGTCGGCTACCGAGGCGACCTGGCCTTCGCGGTGCTGGTGACGGACGCGGGCTCGTCGGGGCCGGCCGTCGAGGCGGCGAAGCGCTTCCTGGCGGGCGCCTGATCGCTTCACGTGATCGGGTGATCACCTAAGGTCAGCTTGGTGCTACGTTGTAGCTCATGGAGCGGATCGGCGTCCGCGAGCTGCGGCAGCACGCCAGTCGATACCTGAAGCGGGTCGCCGCCGGGGAATCGATCCTGGTGACCGATCGGGGTCGCGCCGTCGCCGTGCTCAGTCCGCCCACGCGTGACCAGGCCCTGTACGACGAACTCGTCGCCGCCGGGGAGCTCGTGCCCGGCGAAGGCGGTGAGCTCCCCGAACCGTTGCCGGCAGCACCGACCCCGAACGTCTCCGACCGGCTGCTGCGCAGGCGTGAACAGGAGCGGTTTTGATCTACTTCGATTCCTCCGCGCTGATCAAGCTGATCGCCCCCGAGCCGGAGAGCAAGGCGCTGAGCCAGTGGGTCCGCGAGCGCTGGGAGCAGCCCCGCGTCACCAGCGCGTTGTCGAAGGTGGACGTGCTGCGCACGTTCCGCGAGGTCGGTCCGGCCGCCGAGGACCTGGCGTCGATCATCGTGTCCAAGATCGACCAGCTGCCGGTGAAGCAGGACGTGCTGGACGTGGCCACCGAGCTGCGCTGCAACGTCGGCCCGGTGGACGCCATCCACCTGGCCTCCGCCTACAAGATCAAGGACGGCCTGCACGCCTACGTCTCCTACGACCCGGGGCTGCTGGCGGCGGCCGCCGAGGCGGGCCTGACCACGGCCTCCCCGGGCGCGAGCTGACGCCGATCCACCGCAATTTCCATTGAAATCGAACCTTCGATTTCAATGGAAATTGCGGCCCGGCGGTGAGGAGATCGGGCGCGGAGCGCTCGTGACCGCCACCCGGAGTTCGGGCGGGCATCGCGGTTACAGTGGTGGGCATGCCGGTTCGAGCTCCGTTGAAGCCAGGCGTGCAGACGCCGCGTCGCCCAGTCCCTGCGCACATCGAGCGCCCCGAGTACGTCGACAAGCCGGCTCCCCAGCGCAGCACCGACCCGTACGTGCAGCCGCCCGAGGTCATCGAGGCGATGCGGGTGGCGGGCAAGCTCGCCGCGCAGGCCCTGGTCGAGGCGGGCAAGGCGGTGCAGCCGGGCGCGACCACCGACCAGGTCGACGCGGTGGTGCACGAGTTCTTCTGCGACCACGGCGTCTACCCGTCGACGCTGGGCTACCGGGGCTTCCCGAAGTCCTCCTGCACTTCGCTGAACGAGGTGATCTGCCACGGGATCCCGGACTCGACGGTGATCGAGGACGGTGACATCGTCAACGTCGACGTCACCGGCTTCATCGGCGGCGTCCACGGCGACACCAACGCGACGTTCCTGGCCGGCGAGGTCTCGGAGGAGGTGCGCCTGCTGGTGGAGCGCACCCACGAGGCGCTGATGCGCGGCATCAAGGCGGCCAAGCCGGGGCGGCAGCTCAACGTGATCGGCCGGGTCATCGAGTCCTACGCCAAGCGGTTCGACTACGGCGTGGTCCGCGACTTCACCGGGCACGGCATCGGCCGCGCGTTCCACAGTGGACTGGTGATCCTGCACTACGACGAGCCGTCGGTGCAGACCGTCCTGGAGCCGGGCATGACCTTCACCATCGAGCCGATGATCACCCTCGGCACCCACGAGTACGACATGTGGAGCGATGGCTGGACGGTGACGACGAAGGACAAGAGCTGGACGGCCCAGTTCGAGCACACCATCCTGATCACCGAAGAAGGCAACGAAATCCTGACCCTGCCCTGATTCAGGGGCTCCAAGCTCGTTTTGCGTGGCGGTGCGGGTAGCGGCCCCCCTGCGGGAATCACGGCAGCCTTCTCGACTCCGGGATCCCCGACTTACGTATGACCAATACGCGGCGTCGGGGCTGTCCTCGCGAGAAGAGGTCTGAGAACCCGCGGCGGTGCAAGTTGGTCAGGTGGGCTAAGCGGCTTCGCCGCTTGCGGCCGCTATTGGACGTGAGATTCGAGCGTCGCGGCGGCGGTTGTGCGTTCGCGGTGCGCACCTTCGGCTGCCCGCATCGGCTTTTGGATTGGTCTGGGAGTGGATTGGTCGGCGATTTCGCGCGAAATCGGCGTTCCGCACGCGTGCCAGGTGGCGATTTCGCGCGAAATCGCCAGCTGCCCTGTCTGCGTCAGGTGCCCGGCATCGACGCTGGTGTTGGGCGGTGCCTGTGTTTGTGCAGGTGGGTGGTCGTGAGCGGTTTTGGTTGTCATAGCCGCTAAAAGCACTCACGAGCACTCGTCTGGGGAGACGTTCAGGCTGCTGGTTTCGCGCGGGTGTGCCGGTGGTTCGGTGGTGCCTTCGGGTGGGCTCTGGTGATGAGGTAGGAACTTCGTGTGAATGCGGTGCTGATCGCCGGGACCACCTCCGATGCCGGGAAGAGCGTGGTCACCGCCGGGATCTGTCGTTGGCTGGCGCGCGGCGGCGCTCGGGTTGCGCCCTTCAAGGCGCAGAACATGTCCAACAACTCCGTGGTCACGCCCGATGGCGGCGAGATCGGGCGGGCTCAGGCCGTGCAGGCCGCCGCGTGCGGCGTCGAGCCCTCGGTGCGGTTCAACCCGGTGCTGCTCAAGCCCGGCAGCGACCGCAGTTCGCAGGTCGTGGTGCTGGGGCGGGTCGCAGGTGAGGTGACCGCGATGTCCTACCGGGCTCGCAAGGCCGCCCTGCTGGACACCGTCGTATCCACGCTGGAAGGGCTGCGCGCGGAGTACGACTACGTCGTGTGCGAGGGCGCCGGGTCGCCGGCCGAGATCAACCTGCGGGCCAACGACATCGCCAACATGGGGCTCGCGCAGGCCGCCGGGCTGCCGGTGCTGGTGGTCGGCGACATCGACCGCGGCGGCGTGTTCGCCCAGCTCTTCGGCACCCTCGCGCTGCTGGACGCGGCGGATCAGGCGTTGGTCGCCGGATTCCTGATCAACAAGTTCCGCGGCGACCCGGCGTTGCTGGAACCGGGCCTGGACCAGCTGCGCGCGCTGACCGGTCGCCAGGTGCACGGCGTGCTGCCGTGGGCCGAGGAGCTGTGGCTCGACGCCGAGGACTCACTGTCCTATGTGGCCGATGGGGTGATCGGGCGGCCGGCGCCGCCGAGGGGCGCGCAGTGGTTGCGGGTCGCGGTGCCGAGGCTGCCGCGGATCTCCAACGCCACCGACGTGGAGGCGCTGGCCGCGGAACCCGGCGTCGCGGTCCGGTTCGTCACCGAGCCGTCGCGGCTGGCCGACGCGGATCTGGTCGTGCTGCCCGGCTCGAAGTCGACGGTCGCGGACCTGGACTGGCTGCGGCGCAGCGGCCTGGCCGAGGCGATCGGCGCGCACGCCCGCGCCGGGCTGCCGGTCGCCGGCATCTGCGGCGGTTTCCAGATGCTGACGCGGCGCATCGTCGACGAGGTCGAGTCCGGTAGCGGCGCGGTCGACGGGCTGGGGCTGCTCGACCTTGAGATCGAGTTCGCGCCGCGCAAGACGCTGGCCCGGCCGCGCGGCCAGGCCTTCGGCGAGCCCGTCCAGGGCTACGAGATCCACCACGGCGTCGCGGTCCGCCGCGGCGACCTCGCGCCGCTGGTGAGCTTGCCCGGCGGGCAGGTCGAGGGCGGTGTGGCCGAGTCCGTGCTCGGCACCCACTGGCACGGGTTGTTCGAGAACGACGCCTTCCGCCGGTCCTTCCTGCGCTGGGCCGCCCGGCGCGCCGGACGGGACGGCTTCGAACCGGCCGATGGCACCGTCTTCGCCGAGGTCCGGGCCGGGCAGCTCGACCTGCTCGGCGACCTGGTGGAGAAGCACCTGGACACCGACGCCCTGCGCCGACTGCTCGACGACGGCGCACCGACCGGCCTTCCGTTGCTGCACCAGGAACTCCGCTGAGCCGTTGCGCACCACAACCCGTGTGATCCCGGTAACGTCTTGGCCATGGCCGAGTTTTCCGTTGATGAAGCCCGCGAGCGGCTGGTGGAGCTGCTCGACCGCGCCGAATCGGGGGAGGAGATCGTCATCACCCGGTTCGGCACGCCGTCGGTGTGGCTGCAGCCCGCGCGCGGTGGATCGACCGGCGGTGGTTTCGCCGCCGGGGTGATCGCGGCGTCGTGGGTGGCCCCGGCCGCCGGAGACGCGTTCGACGTCGGAACCGACTACTGGCCGGACTCCTCTGCCTGACCAGGGTCTGAACCCACCTGGCTGAGCAGTTCGTCGAGGAATCCGCCCGCCTCTTCGGCCGCCCGGCGCGGATCGCCGTCGCGCACCGCTTCCAGCAGCTCGGTGTGCGAGACGTGCTGCTCCGGTGGGATCGCGGGGTTGAAGGTGGTCGCAACGCTGGAGGCCACCGTTTCGCGGATCCCGTCGTAGAGCGAGATCAGCACCGGGTTGTGCGAGGCCGCGACCAGCAGCCGGTGGAACTCGGCGTCGGTGACGATGACGTCCGCGCTGTCCAGGCGCTGCACCGCCTCGTTCCGGCTGTCCAGGCAGGCCGTCAGCTCGCGCAGGTCCTCGTCGGTGCGCGCGCCGGCGGCGAGCCGGGCGCCCTCCACCTCCAGCGCGCGCCGGACCTCCAGGACCTGACGCAACTCCGGGCCGCACAGCTTGCGCACCGCCCCGGAGATCTCGTTGGTGGCGCGCACGAACGTGCCGTCGCCTTGCCGCACTTCCAGCAGCCCGGCGTGCGAGAGCGCGCGCACCGCCTCGCGGACGGTGTTGCGGCCGACGCCGAGGGCGTTCACGAGCTCGGTCTCGGGCGGGATCTTCTCGCTCAGCGGCCATTCCCCGGACGCCACGAGCTCGCGCATCTGGGCGATGACCTGATCGACCAGCCCGGTCCGTTTGGCAGTGACCAAAGGCACTGACAGGTCCTTTCGTCCAAACATCCTACGTTTGACATAATAGGCCGTGATGTCTACGAAGTCACGACCCCAGCATGTCCCCGACCAGGTGGCTGACCAGGACGCCACGCGACTCGCCGCCGGACGCCATCCGGATGGCTTCTCCGCCGAGAACCAGGGCGCCGCGGAGCCGGTCTTCCCGAACCGGCACGTCGCCGTCGCGGGTGGGGGACTGCTGCTCGCCGGCGTGGCGCTCGCTGCGGCGAACATGCGCCCGGCGGTCACGAGCCTGGCGTCGGTGCTCGGTGAGGTCCGCGACTCGCTCGGTGCCTCGACGACCTGGGCGAGCGTGGTGACTTCGGTGCCGACGCTGTGCTTCGGGATCGCCGGCATCGGCGCTCCGCTGCTGGCGAGGCGGATGGGCATCAACAAGGTCATCGGCGCGTCGCTGGCGGTGCTGACGCTCGCGATGCTGCTGCGCGTCGTCGACGGTCCGTGGACGGTGCTGGGCGGGACCGTGCTGGTCTGCGCCGCGATCGCGATGTGCAACGTGCTGATCCCGGTGGTGGTCAAGGAGTCCTTCCCGACCCGCGTCGGGATGGCCACCGCGTTGTACACCACCGCGATGGCGGCGGGCGGCTCGACCGGCTCGGCCCTCACGCCGTACCTGAACTCCACCACCGGCAGCTGGCGCCTGTCGCTGGCGACCTGGGCGGTCGTGGCGCTGGCCGCGTTGTGCGTGTGGGTGCCGGCGACGGCTCGCCGCTCCTCGACGCGGGAGGTGTCGGGCACCGCGTCGACGAGTCCGCGGCGTTCGCTGATGCGCAGCCCGCTGGCGTGGGTGATCACCGTCTACTTCGCCCTGCAGTCGCTGGTCGCCTACGTCGTGATGGGCTGGATGCCCGAGGTGTTCAAGGGCGCCGGGATCGACAGCACGACCGCGGGCATGCTGCTCGGTCTGCTGCTGCTGATCGGTGTGCCGATCAACATGATCCTGCCGCCGCTGGTGACCCGGACCCGCAGCCAGTCCTGGTGGGCCATCGGGCTCGCGGTGCTGACCCTCACCGGACTGCTCGGTCTGCTGCTGGCGCCGCAGGCGCTGCCGGTGGTGTGGGCGCTCGCGATCGGCATCGGGATGAGCGCGTTCCCGCTGGCGCTGGTGCTGATCTCGCTGCGGACCGCCAACGCCGCCGACACCGGGTCGCTGTCCGCGATGTCGCAGAGCGTCGGCTACCTGATCGCGTCCTTCGGGCCGTTCCTGTTCGGCGTGCTGCACGACGTGACCGGCACCTGGTCGGCGTCGCTGACGGCGATCGTGGTGATCGTCGCGATCCAGGCGGTTTTCGGCGTCATCGCGGGTCGCCCCCGCACCATCTGACACCCCGCGGTTCTGCGAAGGGCGTCCTCGGCCGGTCCGGTCGAAGACGCCCTTCGCATCTGGCGGACTGCGCCGATGGTGTGAACGACGCCGAATCGGATTTGCGGGCGAGACGGCACTGACACCATTGATCGCCGTGGGTGGTGTCGCGGGAACGCGGCGCCGCCGGGATACCCGGCTCGCTGCCGTTGTTCCCCGGCCTTCGGCAACGGGTCGCGGGGGGGGGGGGGGGGGGGGGGGGGGGGGGGGGGGGGGGGGGGGGGGGGGGGGGGGGGGAGGGGGAGGAGGGGGGGGGGGGGGGGGGGGAGGGTGGGGGGGTG
>NZ_JBWKKU010000064.1:0-45194 GCF_056431445.1 Saccharopolyspora sp. NPDC045941 | reverse complement strand
AGGACCTTTTTCTCTTTTCTTTTGCCCCCTGTCTTTCGCCACTTTTCCCCGTTTTTCCCCCCCCCCCCCCCCCTCCCCCCCCCCCCCCCCCGCACCCCGTTCGGTCAGACGAGGCCGAGGCGGAGCATCGCGTCGGCCACGTTGGTGAAGCCCGCGATGTTCGCGCCCGCGACGTAGTTGCCCGGCATGCCGTACTCCGCCGCCGTGGCGTAGCAGCGGGCGTGCACGTCCTTCATGATCTCTTCGAGGCGCTTCTCGGTGAACTCGAAGCTCCAGCTGTCGCGGGACGCGTTCTGCTGCATCTCCAGCGCCGAGGTGGCCACGCCGCCCGCGTTGGCGGCCTTGCCGGGGCCGAACGCGATGCCGGCTTCCTGGAAGCTGCGCACCGCCTCCGGCGTGGTGGGCATGTTCGCGCCCTCGCCGACCGCGATGCAGCCGTTGGCGATCAGGGTGGCCGCGTCGGCGCCGGTGAGCTCGTTCTGGGTCGCCGACGGCATCGCCACGTCGCACGGCACTTCCCAGACGCTGCGCTGCGCGACGAACTTCGCGCCCGGGCGGCGTTCGGCGTAGGTCGCGATGCGGCCGCGCTCGACCTCCTTGATCTGCTTGATCAGCTCGACGTCGATGCCCTTCTCGTCGACGACGTAGCCGGAGGAGTCCGAGCAGGCCACCACGGTGCCGCCGAGCTGGTGGACCTTCGCCATCGTGTAGATGGCCACGTTGCCCGATCCCGACACCACGACCTGCTTGCCGTCGAACGACTGGCCGCGGGCCGTCAGCATCTCCTGCACGAAGAACGCGCAGCCGTAGCCGGTGGCCTCGGTGCGAACGCGGGCGCCGCCGAAGGACAGGTGCTTGCCGGTCAGCACGCCGGATTCGTAGCGGTTGGTGATCCGCTTGTACTGGCCGAACAGGTAGCCGATCTCGCGGCCGCCGACGCCGATGTCACCGGCCGGTACGTCGGTGTACTCGCCGATGTGCCGGTGCAGCTCGGTCATGAAGCTCTGGCAGAACCGCATGACCTCCCGGTCGGAGCGGCCCTTGGGGTCGAAGTCCGAGCCGCCCTTGCCACCGCCGATGGGCAGCCCGGTCAGGGCGTTCTTGAAGATCTGCTCGAAGCCGAGGAACTTCACAATGCCCTGGTAGACCGACGGGTGGAAGCGCAGGCCGCCCTTGTACGGGCCGAGCGCGCTGTTGAACTCCACCCGGAAGCCGCGGTTGATCTGCACCTCGCCGCGGTCGTCCTCCCACGGCACGCGGAAGACGATCTGCCGCTCGGGCTCGCAGATCCGCTCGATGATCTTCTGCTCGGCGTACTCGGGATGCTTGTCGATCACCGGACCGATGCTCTCCAGCACTTCCCGGACTGCCTGGTGGAACTCGTCTTCGCCGCGGTTGCGCTGGACCACGTTCTCGTAGACCGGTTCGAGGCGTTCGTGAAGCACAGGCAAACTCCTTTGTCCGATGACGTTCCTGGCCGCCCGGCCCGCTCCGCCACGGCGGGAGCGCAACAGCGAGCAGCCCGATCCTCCTAAGGTGACCCGTTAAACTGGAACTACTCAAGATGACGCCCGACACATCGGGCGCAACGGTCACTTCAGCGGCAGGTTGAGCAGCGCGTTCTCGACGAGCTCCGGCATGCCCGGATGGATCCAGTACTGGCCGCGGGCCATCGTCCGGGCGTCCAGGCCGAACTGCATCGCCTGGATCAGCGGCTGCAGCAGCGTCGGCGCCTGCGGGCCGACGATGTGGGCGCCCAGCAGCTGTCCGGTGTCCGGATCCGCCAGGAGCTTGGCGAAGCCGGTCTTGTCCTCCATCGCCCAGCCGTAGGCGATGCCCGCGTAGTCCTGAATGGAGGTCACGTAGTCGACGCCGCGCTGCTGCGCCTCCTGCTCGGTGAGGCCGACCGAGGCGATCTGCGGCGCGGAGAACACCGCGTGCGGCACGAACCGGTGGTCGGACTCGATCGGCTCGTCCGGGTGCAGCAGGTTGTGCTGGACGACGCGCATCTCGTGGTTCGCGACGTGCTTGAGCTCGTACTCCGAGCTGATGTCGCCCATCGCCCACACGCCGTCCACCGAGGTCAGCTGGGTCGCGTCGGCTTTGATCTTGCCGTCGGCGGTGAGTTCGAGACCACCTGCGGCGGCGTCCAGCAGGTCGGAGTTGGGCACCCGCCCGATCGCGATGAGCAGCGCCTCGGCCTCCACCACCTCGGCGCCCTCCGGGCCCTCCAAGTGCAGCCGGACGAGGTCGCCGTCGCGCTCGACCGAGATCTCCTTGCGGTTCAGCCGCAGGTCCCAGCGCGCGGCCGCGAGCTCGGTGAACCGCTCGGAGATGTCGGTGTCCTCGGCGCGCAGCACCCGGCCGGAGCGGCCGATCATGGTCACGTCGACGCCGAGCGCGCTGAACACGTGGGCGAACTCCGCGCCCACGAAGCCGGTGCCCATGATGATCATCCGGGCGGGCAGCTCGTCGAGCCGCATCACCGTGTCGCTGGTGTAGTAGCCGGCCTGGTCCAGGCCGGGGATGTCCGGGATCGCCGGGCGGCCGCCGGCGGCCACCACGAAGCGGTCCGCGGTGATCGTCTCCGGGCCGGTGGCGGTCTCCACGGTCAGCTGCTTGACCCCGGTGAACCGGGCGACGCCCTCGTAGAGGGTGACGTTCGGGCTGCCCTCGGCGCGGTACCGGCGGCCGCCGGTGGAGATCTCGTCGATCCGCCCGAAGATCCGGTCCCGGATGTCGTGCCAGCGCACGTCGCGCAGGTCGAGGTCGACGCCGAGCTTCGCGCCGCCCGCCGGGGCCGCGGCCACGTCGGCGGTGTGCACGAACATCTTCGTCGGGATGCAGCCGACGTTCAGGCAGGTGCCGCCGTAGGCGTCGTTGGGGCCGATGCCCTTCTCGACCACGGCGACGTCCCAGCCGGCGAACCGGTCGTCGAGGATCGAGTTTCCGGAGCCGGAACCGATGATGACTAGATCGAAGTGCCGCACTGGTCCATCCTGCCTCAAGTCGGGCGCGCCAGGTCCGGCGCGCCGTGGCTTCTTCGGGCGTCGATCATCTCCAACCCGGCGACGAGCCCCGTGATTCCGCGATGATCTCGGGTTCTGGTCACACCCCAGGCGTGCGCGGCGCACCACAGCACGCCGAGCACGGCACTGGGTTCCCCGAGCGTTCCCTCCGTCACGCCCTGCGCCACGGCCAGCCCGCCGATGCCGGCGGCCCACCGCAGCAGCGCGGCGGCCGGCGGTGGGCGGCCGTTGGGCGCCCTGGCGCGCAGCATCACCGCGTGCTGGCCGAGCGAGGTGCCGTGCCCGATCAGCATCGTTACCAGCAGCAACGCCGCCGGGGCGAGCCACAGCGCGGCCGCCTCCCACCACCGCGTCGGGGCAGTGCCGGTGAGCCGCAGCGCGATGTCCGCGGCCCGGGCGCAGGCCACACCGAGCAGCCACAGCACCAGGACGTCGCAGCACATGCCCAGCAGCCGCCGGGCGGCGGTGACCGGGCGCGGCTGCGTCGCCGGGCGCCCGCTGGTGCCGACCGGCAGCCGCTGCCGCAGCGGCGCGAGCAGGCCGCCGAGCAGCGCGCCCGCGGTGTTCGCGATGACGTCGTCCACGTCGAAAACCCGGTACGGGCAGGGGAAGGCGAACCAGAACCCGGTCAGCTGGGTCAGCTCGATCAGCACCGATGTCGCCGCCCCGGCCAGCACCGCTGCCGACCGGCCGCCCCGCACGAGAGCGCCCAGCGGGACGAAGAGCGCGACGTTGCACGCGAACTGGGCCAGCATCGCGGGGCTGGTCAGCCCGGCGAGCGGTCGCCACTGCGGCGCGAAGCAGGCCGCGCCGGACGGGAACGGCAGGAACACGTAGGAGAACAGCCCGAAGGCGTAGAGCAGGACGGCGAAGCGCTGCAGCGCGATGCCCACGCGCAGCTCGCCGTGCCGCCGGTGCTCACCGGCGACGAACGGCGCGAACAGCAGCGCGGCCACCCCGGTGGCGGCCAGCGCGGCGAACGACCCCGGCAGCACGCTCATCTCGGCCTCCTGACTCCCGGAAAACCTCCCGCAGATAAAGAGGAGCGAGGTGCCGATTCAGATACATCTCGATCGGGCGATCCCGGTACGCGAAAGGGCCGCGCTTCCCTCGCGGGAGGCGCGGCCCTTTCGCGTACCGGCTCTGCAGCTGTGGAAGCCTGGACGGGCAACAGCGGCGTCAGGCAAGCGGCGAGGCCGCTTTCTCCTGCAACTTGCACCACCGCGGGTTCTCAGGCGACGTCAGTGCTGGTACGTCGGCGTGAGGACGGCTCGGGCGACGGTGTGGAAGGCCAGGTTGAAGCTGACCACCGCCGGGCTCGCCTTCTCGTCCACGCCGAGCTTCTCGGTGTCGACCGCGTGCACCACGAAGTAGTAGCGGTGCGGGCGGTCGCCGGGCGGCGGGGCGGCGCCGGCGAACGCGTGCTCGCCGAGGTCGTTGGCGACGTGGAAGGCCCCGGCCGGGATGCCGTGGCCGTTGCGGTTGCCCGCGTCGGCGGCCAGCTCGGTCACGTCGGCGGGCACGTCCACCAGGGTCCAGTGCCAGAAGCCGCCGGGAATGGGCGCGTCGGGGTCGAAGCAGGTCACCACGAAGCTCTTGGTGGTGTCCGGGAAACCGGTCCAGCGCAGCTGGGGCGAACGGTTCTCGCCGTCGGCGCCCATGCCGTCGTAGGCGTGGGCCTTCGCCATCGGCCGGCCGTCGGCCACGTCGTCGGAGGTGACGGTGAACGCCGGAACCGCGGGCAGCAGCGAGTACGGGTCCGGATCGATCGGGCGCTCCAAGCTCATTCGAGCATCCTCCCTTTCCTGGGGTGTGCGTGATCACCGGGTTCCCAGCCTAGTTGGCCGCCGGGGCTCGGGCCGGAGTCAGTGCGTTGCAAGATGTGCAACGGAGATGTGCATTTCGCAGCATCGAGCGGTTAAGCTGTCCGGCGACGAATGCCGCGGGACCGAGGAGGCGAAGGTGGCGGAGTCCGGCAACGACCCCGAGGTGCTGTGCCTGGGGGAGACGATGTCGCTGGTCGCCCCGGCCGTCCCGGTGTCCCTGGAGCAGGCGCGGACGTTCACGCTCTCGGCCGGCGGTGCCGAGTCCAATGTGGCCATTCACCTGGCGGCGCTGGGCCACCGCGTCGGCTGGGCGAGCCAGGTCGGCGACGATCCACTCGGCCGCCGGATGCTCGCGGCCATCGCCGCCGCCGGGGTGGACACCGGCCTGGTGGAGGTGCGCCCGGACGCGCCGACCGGCGTCTACTTCAAGGACCCCGGCCCCGCCGGCACCAAGGTCTACTACTACCGGGCGGGTTCGGCGGCGTCCACAATGGACGAGAGCTTCCTGGCCGGTGAGCAGCTCGACGCGCCCCGGCTGCTGCACCTCAGCGGCATCACCCCGGCGCTGTCCGACGGCTGCGACCGGCTCGTCCGGCGGCTGCTGACCCGCGAGCGCCGCGCCCGGATCACCTTCGACGTCAACTACCGCCCGGCGCTGTGGCCGGTCGAGCAGGCCGGTCCGCGGCTGCGCGAGCTCGCCCGGCTCGCCGACGTGGTGTTCGTCGGCCTGGACGAGGCGGCCACCCTCTGGGGCGTGGAAACCGCCGAGGACGTGCGGAAACTCCTGGATGGGCCGGGCGTCGTCGTGGTCAAGGACGGTGCCGACGCCGCCTACGCGCTGAGCACCGAGACGGTGATCGTGCCCGCCCCGACGGTCCAGGTCGTCGAGCCGGTGGGCGCCGGTGACGCGTTCGCCGCCGGTTACCTCTCCGGCGTGCTGCGCGGCGAGGACGGCGTCCGCTGCCTGCGGCTCGGGCACATCCTGGCCGCGCACAGCCTGCTCAGCACCGAGGACCACATGCCGCTGCCGGATCGCGGGGCGGTGGCGGCATGGCTGGGCTGCGACGAGGAGCAGTGGCGCACCCTCAGCTTCGGCGGCGGTGTTGCATCCGAAGAGGAGGAATGATCGTGGGTTTCTTCGACGAGCTCTTCACCGGTCCGGTGATGGCGATCCTGCGCGGGATGGACCCGCAGCGGACCGTCGAGCTGGCCGAACGGGCCTGGGACCTGGGCATCGAGGCGGTCGAGGTGCCGATCGAGACCTCGCGCGCCGAGCCGTCGCTGCGCGCGGCGGTGGAGGCCGGGACGCGGCGAGGCCGCCTGGTGGGCGCCGGGACCGTGGTGAGCACGGAGCAGGCGCACACCGCCAAGGAGCTGGGCGCGGCGTTCACCGTGGCGCCGGGGCTGGATCCCGCCGTGGTGCGGCTGAGCGCGGAGCTCGGCGTGCCGCACCTGCCCGGCGTGGCCACGCCCAGCGAGATCCAGCACGCCCACCGGCTCGGGCTGTCGTGGGTCAAGGCCTTCCCGGCGGCCGAACTGGGCGCCGGGTGGTTCAAGGCGATGCACGGCCCGTTCCCCGGGCTGCGGCTGGTGGCCACCGGCGGGATGAACGCGCGCAACGCACCGGAATTCCTCTCCGCCGGGGCCACCGTGGTGGCCGTCGGTTCGGCGTTGGAGGATGCCGAGCAGTTGCCGGCGCTGGCGAAGTTGGTCGAGAGCTCGTGAGCGTTGATTCCGGTTCTCGCCGGAATCAACGCTCGCGACCCGGTCCGAGCCGAGATGGAGAAGTCGTGAAGGTCCACATTGGTCCGGTCGCCCCGCCGGAGCTGACGGCGGCCGTCGTCGCGGCAGGCGCCGAGATCGGTCCGGCGGCGGAGGCGTCCGCGCTGGTCTGGTACGGCAGCGGCCCCGAGCGGTTCGCCGAGTTGGACCACCCCGGCCTGGAATGGGTGCAACTCCCGTCGGCCGGCATCGAAACCTGGGTGACCGCCGGCGTGCTGCGCGACGGGATCACCTTCACCTCCGCCGCGGGCACCTACGCCCAGACCGTCGCCGAGCACACGCTCGGGCTGATGCTGGCAGGGGCGCGGCAGCTGCACGCGGTGGCGCGCGCGGACCACTGGGCGCGACCGGCCGGCATCCGCAGCCTCGTCGGGGCCACGGTCGGCATCCTCGGTGCGGGCGGCATCGGCCGGGCGTTGATGGAGCTGCTGCGGCCCTTCGGCGTCCGGGTGCTGGCGGTGAACCGCTCCGGGAAGCCGGTGGACGGGGCCGCCTGGACGTGCTCGGCCGACGACGCGTCCGGGGTGCGGCGGCTGCTGGCCGAGTCGGACTTCGTCGTGGTGGCCGCGCCCGCGACGGCCGAGACGGCGAAACTGATCGACGCCGACGCGCTGTCCCTGATGAAGCCCGACGCGTGGCTGGTCAACGTCGCGCGCGGATCGCTGGTCGACACCGACGCGCTGGTCGCGGCGCTGGACGCGGAGAGCATCCGCGGCGCGGCGCTGGACGTGACCGACCCGGAACCGCTGCCCGCCGGGCATCCGTTGTTCCAGCACCCGCGCGCGATCATCTCGCCGCACTCGGCCAATCCGAAATCCTTGCTGATCCCGGCCCTGGCCCGGCGGGTGGAGGACAACGTCCGGCGACGCATCGCCGGTGAGCCGCTGCTCGGCGTCGTCGACCTCACCGCGGGCTACTGAGCTTTTCCGATTTCGCCTGGGAATGGGCTTTTCGCTCCGTGACCGCCGGAATCGGCCGCAGGGCGGGCTTTCCGAATTCGCCTGAAATTGGGAACCCCTTCTCGATGCCGACCTGAAGTGGATCTCGCCGTCCGGCCGCGCCACCAGGTGATCTCGATCCGGTGGCCACAGTGGACCGTCTGTTTCGGCTTCGTCGCGCGTGCGGGATGATGCCCTTCGTGCGGTTCGCCCGGGATTGCGAAATGCGGTTGGAGAACCGAGTTTTGCGCAAGCGTGGAACTACTTGCTTCCCGGTACGGTGATCGCCCACGTAACGTATGTCCTATTTGGACGGTCTAGGTAGACCGTTCGAGTGGTAAATGGGCTGATTTTCCACCCGATCGGATTGCCTTGCCTAACTCAGGTGTATCCAAAAACGGGTTCTGATCCTCTTTCTCATGGACACTCTTGGTCGAGCCGGAGGTGGCAGGTCGAACGACGGCGTGCCGATGGCTCCGGGGGAGGAGGCAACGTGATGGCAGACATCAGGCGCCGGATGTGGTCGGTGGCCGGGCTGCTGGCGGCGGCGACGCTGTCGTCGGGCTTGCTGACGACGGTGGCGAACGCGTCGGACCGCGATGCATCGGCGGCGAAGGTTCCGCCGATCGTGGGCGGCCAGCCCGCCAAGATCGCCGATCACCCGTGGGTGGTGTACCTGACGGACACCCAGGGCAACCAGTTCTGCGGCGGCACGCTCGCCAAGGCCAACAAGGTCGTGACCGCGGCGCACTGCGTCTCCGGGGAGAAACCGGAGTCGGTCCAGGTCGTGGCCGGGCGGGAGGACAAGCAGACCAGCGAGGGCAAGGTCGCCAAGGTCACCGGCATCTGGGTGCATCCGAACTTCCAGAACGCCAACAGCGGCGCCGACGTCGCCGTGCTGACCCTGGACCAGGAGCTCCCGCAGCAGCCGCTCGCAGTGGCCGGCAAGGGGGACACCTCGCTCTACGAAGCGGGCAAGACGTCCGCAGTGCTCGGCTGGGGCGCCACCGCCGAAGGTGGCCAGGCGTCGCAGACCCTGCAGAAGGCCGAAGTGCCGCTGGTCACGGACCAGGAATGCCAGAAGGCGTACCCGCAGTACAAGTCCGACGCGATGGTGTGCGCCGGACTCCCGCAGGGCGGCGTGGACAGCTGCCAGGGCGACTCCGGCGGGCCGCTGGTGGTCGAGAACAAGCTGGTCGGCATCGTCTCCACGGGTAACGGCTGCGCCCGGCCCAACGCTCCGGGCATCTACACCCGCGTGGCGACCTACCACGACGACGTCCAGGCACAACTGGGTTCCTGACCCGAACGGACGTGGCCGGGGCGCAGCTGCAGCGCCCCGGCCGCGTCATGCCGGGCGTCAGGTGGCGGTCAGGCCGAGCCGAGGACCGAGCTCCCTGGCCAGGCTGGCGGCCAGCGAGCGGAACGCGCGCACGGCCGGGTTGCGGTCGTCCGCGCGGACGGCCAGGACGCTGTGCTCCGGCGGAGCGTCCAGCACCGGCACGCAGACCGTGCCCGGCCAGGGGTAGTAGCGCTGGAAGGATTCCAGCGCCGATCCGGCGCCGCGCCCGGCCGCCGCCGTGGTCAGGACCTCGTGCGGCGTCACGGCGTGCGAGCTGCTGCGGTGCGGCGACAGGCCGCCGCGCGCCTCGGCGAAGTAGAGGTAGTCGGAGAACTGGCGCGGGGTGTGGTCGGGCAGCGCGATGAACGGCAGGTCGAGCACGTCGGCCATCCGCACCGACGGCGCGTCGGCCAGCTCCCACGACGCGGGCACGACCACGATCCGCCGCTCGGTGGTCAGCACGTCCACCGCCACCCGCTCGTCGTCCGGCGCGGGCCGCACGAACGCCACGTCGACCTTGTGCCGCACCAGCGCGGAGACGTGCTCGGTGAAGTCCAGCGCCACGAACTCGACCCGGATTTCCGGGCAGGCGCGGTGGAAGGCCTGCACCACCGCGGGGGTGAGCTCGGCCGAGCCGTTGCTCATCACGCCGATCCGCAGCGTCGACTCGGCGGCGGCCTCGGCCACGTCCGCGACCGCGGCGTCCATCGCCGCCAGCAGCGAGCGCGCGTGCCCGACGAACCGCTCGCCGGCCGGGGTGAGCCGCACCGGGGAGCGGTCGAGCAGCCGCACCCCGAGTTCGCGCTCCAGTTGCTGGACGTGCGCCGTCACGGACGCGGGCGACCGGAACAACCGCGTCGCGGCCTTGCCGAAGTGGCCTTCTTCGGCGACCGCCAGGAACGACGCCAATCGCCGCAAATCCATGCCTGCAGCGTACGAAGCGCGGGAAGGGTCGGCACCGGTCAGTTTGCGGCAGGGCGCGCGCGAAGCGCCGTGCCGAGCCGGCGGTTTCCGGCAAAACGGGCCAAAGTGCGGCGGGTTTCCGCAGCGCGGAAGGAATGGCGAGGCGCAGATCACGGCCGTGTTCACGAATCCTGAACGGCCGGTGCGGTCGCACGTTCGACCGGCATAGAACCGATGCCGTGCGGAACAAGTGGTTGCCTGCCGCGTTCCTGCTGACCGCGGCGGGCTGGGGCGCGAATCAGTTCTCCTCGCTGCTCGGCGGCTACCAGTCCGAATTCGGGTTGTCCGGGCAGGCCGTGACCGGCCTGCTCGTGCTCTACGTGGTCGGGCTGCTCCCCGGGCTCCTGCTGGGCGGCCCGATGGGCGACCGGTACGGCCGGCGACCGGTCGTGTTCGGCGCGATCGCCATCAGCGTGGCCGGGACAGCCGCGCTGATGGCCGGGGCGATCGCCACGCCGTGGCTGGTGGTGGGGCGGCTGCTGGCCGGGGTCAGCACGGGTGCGGTCCTGGCTGCGGGCAGCGCCTGGGTGCGCGACCTGTCGCACCCGCCGTTCGGCACCGCGGTCGAGGATGGCGTGGGGGCTCGTCGCGCCGGGGTGGTGCTGTCGCTGGGGTTCAGCGTGAGCGGGCTGGTGTCCGCGCTGATCGCGCAGTGGGGGCCGAACCCGCTGGTCATCGCCTACATCCCGCACCTGGTGCTGAGCGTCGCTGGCCTGGCGCTGGCGGTGTCGTGCCCGGAGACGCGGCCGCGCGAGGTCCAGCGCAGCTCGCAGGCCAGCGGCATCCGGGACCCGCGGTTCAGGCGGTTGGTGCTGCCGGTCGCGCTCTGGGTGTTCGTCGGGCCGACGGTGGCATTCGGCGTGCTTCCCGCGCAGGTCGCCGCCGAGGTTCGCGGATTCGAGCTGGTCTACGCCGGAGTGGGGGCGCTGCTCGCGCCGGGGTTCGGGGCGGTGGTGCAGCCCTTGGCCCGGCGCGTCGCGCGGCGAGGTGAGCGCGCACCGGCGATCGTCGGGCTGCTCGCGTTGACCGCCGGGCTCGCGTTCGCGGCGGTCGCGGCGTGGCTGGTTCGGCCGTGGCTGGGGCTGTTCGCGGATCTCCTGCTGGGCGCTGGCTACGGCTTCTGCGTGACCTTCTGCCTGACCGTGGTCGGTCGCATCGCGCCACCGTCCGCCCTGGCCAGGCTGACCGCGGCGTTCTGGGTGATCGGCTACCTCGGCTTCTGCACGCCGCTCGTGGTCAGCCTGCTGGAGCCCGTCGTCGCGGTGCCGGTGGTGTTGGCGGCGCTGGGCGGCCTGGCGCTGGTGACCTGCGTCGTGGTGTCAGCCGGCGACCAGCCCGACCGAGATGGTCAGGAACGCCGCCGCGCTGACCACATCGAGCGACTTCGCGACGCGGGGGTGCTGTAGCCGGGTGGCGATCTTGGCGGCCCCGAGCACGATCGTGAGCTCCCAGATCGCCGCCAGCACCAGGAAGACCACGCCGAGCAGCACCAGCTGCAGCGCTGGTTGCGCGGCGGCGCCGACGAATTGCGGCAGGAAAGCCAGGCTGAACAGCAGCATCTTCGGGTTGGTGAGGTTGCTGAACAGGCCGCGCAGGTAGGGGTTCGCGGAATCCGCCGGGGCCGTGGTGAGCGTGCCCGCGGCGGACTCCTTCCTGGTCAGCCACAGCCCGCGGATGATCGTCGCGGCCAGGTAGACCAGGTAGGCGGCGCCGATCCACTTCAGGACGGAGAGGACCGCCGGATTGCTGGTGATCAGCGCGCCGAGCCCGGAGATCACCACCGCGACCTGGATGATGCTCGCGGTGTGGATGCCGGCGAGCGCGAACAGCCCCGCCCGGCGGCCGGAGTTCAGCGACGTGCGCAGCAGCAGGAAGACATCCACGCCGGGGGTGAGGATGACGACCATGCTGGCGAGCAGGAATGCGGGCAGCGGGGTCAGGTCCAGGAGCACAGCGTTCCTCCTTCGCGGCGGCATGCGGCAGCAGTGATCACTTGATCGGGCGTAGTTCTGTCACCTGTTCAGGCGCAATTCGCGGACCCGGCGCTGTGTGCGTTCCGGGCCCGTGACGGATCGGGAAGGATGAGTAGCCGCCCGCGGCGGCCTGGGCCATAAAATTTCCCGATGTCATCCATATTAACGAAATATTTTCCTGCCGACGTGTGAGTTGTGCCTCGTGATGTTTCGGTATCGGGGTGACTACGGTGTGCGCTCGGCAAGATCGGCGACGGCTGGAGGCACGACGTGGGGTGTGGCAGTGAGCGCAAGACCGGAGCGGCACGCAGCGGTGCGCTGCTGCGCCTCGTGGTCACCGGCGCGGTGACGGCGCTGGCCGGACTGCACCCGGTCGCGGCGAGCGCCGAAGAACGCCCCGAAGCGCGGGTGCTGGGCGGCGCCGATGTCGCGGCGGACGACGCGCCCTGGGCCGTGGCCCTCACCGACGAGTACGGCCGCCAGTTCTGCGGCGGCACTCTGGTGAGCCCGATCAAGGTGATCACGGCAGCGCACTGCGTGGTCTCGCCGATGACGGGCGCCAAGCGGGTCCCGGAGGAATTGCTGGCGATCGCGGGGCGCACCGACCTGCGCACGGAACAGGGCACGGTCGGCGAGGTCGAGGGGATCTGGGTCCACCCCGGCTTCCGGGACTACACCAGCGGCGACGACGTGGCGGTGCTGACGCTGCGGGCGCCGATGCCGCAGCGCCCGCTGGAGATGGTGGGCGCGGGCGAAACGGAGCCGTACCGGACGGGCACGATGGCCCGGGTCTACGGCTGGGGCCGGACCAGCGAGTCGGGGCCGCCGTCGGACACCCTGCGCTCGGTGGAGGTGCCGGTCACCACCGAGGAAGCGTGCCGGAAGACCTACCCGAACTACGACGGCCGGAGCATGTTCTGCGCGGGATTCCCGGAGGGCGGCACGGATGCCTGCGGGGGCGACTCGGGAGGCCCGATCGTGGCGGACAACCGCCTGATCGGCGTGGTCTCCTACGGAACGGGCTGCGGCCGGCCGAACACGCCGGGCGTGTACACGAGGCTGTCGAGCTACAGCGGCGAGCTGTGATCGGGGAAATCTAGGTTGAGCGATCCCGCGGTGTTGCCGCAGGATCCGGGATGTGAAAGATCAGGAAAACCGGTACCGCGCCGTCCGAGCGCGGTACTCGGAGTCCATCATCACCGCGTACCAGGCGTATTCGCCGGCAATCGCGGAAGCGGCCCTGGCGGCGGGGAAGTTCGTGCCGCCGTTCAAGCGCGAGCGGATGACGTGGATCAAGCCGTCGTTCCTGTGGATGGCATACCGGTGCGGCTGGGCGACCAAGCCGGGCCAGGAGCGGGTGCTGGCGGTGGAGATCACCCCGAAGCCGACACCCACGGCAGCCGGGAGGCGTGGGCGGAAGCCAAGAAGGCGAGCCCGGTCCGGGTCCAGTGGGACCCGGAACGCGACCTCCACCACCGCCCGCTGAACTACCGGTCCATCCAAATAGGACTGGGCGGCGAGTCGGTGGCCCACTACGTCGACGACTGGACCGTGTCGATCAGGGATGTGACGCCGCTGATGCGGAAGACGGCCGAACTGGTGGCGGTGGGGAACCTGGAAGCAGCGACGGCGCTGCTCCCGGAGGAGACGCCGTACCCACTCCCGGGGCGCGTCGGTCAGCCCCTCGGCGTCACCGAATAGTGCTGTTGCTCGCTGTACTCCCGGTTGTCCAGGGAGTCGGTCTGCTCATGTTTCGATGTTGCCGTCAGGGCTCACGCTGAGGAAGTGCTTCGTTTCTCTTGGGGTGATCGATTCGGGGATCAGCGCCACTCGCTTGTCCGTGATTCGCGCGATTTCCTTCATGAATTCGACGATGTCGGACAGGTCTTCGAGGCTGGTCGCCCTATCGGGATCGCCCTGAAAGTCGATGCAGTCGGGGGACTGGAATGAAGTCCACCAGGTCTGTGCGCCCACCTTGACGAACAGCGTGGCGTGTACGTCGCCGTCCTCCGTGAACGTGTCGCCGGTGATGTTGATGCCCGGCTCGTTGCGATCTGACTCGAAGGACGAAACGCGGTTCGTCTCGCCGAGTCGTTCGACGACTTGCTGCCAGTCGGCGAGGCTGGTGTCGAACGCGTAGATCTCCACCAGTCCGCCGCCTTGCATGGCGAAAGATTCGAGTATCGGCCGGAAGTCGACTTCTGCCATTTCAGTCCAGGAACCCCACGAATTGACCTGTCTGTGTCCAACGGGCCCCGATGTCGGGGAGTATCACGTCGTATACGGCGCCGTGCTGCCCGTGCGTCCACGATTGTACTGCGGAGCGGGGATTGGTCAGGAGATCATCGATCAGGTGTTCCGCCATGTCCCGCCTGTCCCTGGCCGCCGAGATGGGAATCAACTCGGTGCCGGGGCGGTTCATGTGCTTCTGGTAGGCGCGGCTGGCGTTGGTTTCACCGACCGCGGTTCCATCTGGTTTGTAGCGACCGTTCACCGAGTCCATAGCGCTGTCGCGCATTTGCTGCCGCATTGCCGGACACGGCGAGAGCCCAAGCGGGTCCAGCCAGTTGGAAGTGTTGTGAACATATGTGTGCGGGTTGGGGCCGCCGCCGAGACCGAGCGGATCTGAACTGCCGTATCGACCCGTCATGGGGTCGTAGTGGCGGTGGTAGTTGTAGTTGAGGCCGGTTTCGGGGTCGTGGTACTGGCCCGGGAAGCGCAACGGCGTGTAGGCGCCGGTACGGCTCTGGTCCGTCGTGCCTCCCCACACCGTCGTCCGGTGGAACCAGGCGATTCCGCCTTGGTCGTTGATCAGCTCCGTGGGGGAGCCGACGAGGTCCGTGACGATGGAGTAGAACTGCTCGTCCACCCACTGCTGCGGGGCGTGGCGCAGCGGCGATCGTTCGGTCTGGGTCATCGGCCGGAAGGTGCCGGGTTCGTAGTTCCAGACCGTCACGCGACGATCGCCGAGCTGGGGGCCGTTCGGCACGCCATCCGTGTGCGCCTGTTCGGCGACCACCGTGCCGTCCCAGACGAACTCGGTCTGCTCGACGATTCGCGCACCATCGGGGGTGAGCCGTTGCTTGGCCACACGACGGCCGAGGGGGTCGTAGCGATAGCGCCAGCGGGAGCCGTCCGGCGTGAGCACTTCGACGAGCCGATCGTCGGAATCCCAGAAGTACCGCCAGCTCTCCGGTTTCTGCGACAGGCGTTTGCGCTGGCGCAGCACGACCCGGCCTTGGGCGTCGTGCTCGTAGCGGACGTTTCCGGCGCGGCGCACGAGGGTTCCGCTGTACTCCCGCTCGCCCAGTACCTCGGAATCCGGTGACCCCGGCTGCGCCGGCCAGGCCGCGTCGGCGATGTTGCCTGCGGCGTCGTACGCGTAGCGTTCGGTCCAGCCCGTCCCCCGGACGGCGGTGATCCGGCCGAGCTGGTCGAGTTCGTGGGTGCGGGAGCCGGTGAGCTGATCGTCGACGCCGGTCAGGTAGCCGTCCGCGCGGTAGGTGTAGGCCCGGTGCTGGATCGACCGCCCACCGGCCCCGCTGAGCTGCTGGGACACCAGCTGGTCGTTGGCGTCCCAGTCCTGCGTGAGAACGGCGTTCGGGCCCAGCGCCCGCCGGAGCTCACGCCCTGCCGCGTCATAGTCGAACCGCAGGGTGCGGCCGGAGATGTGCAGTGCCGTGGGGCGGCCGTTCGCGTCGTAGTCCCACACGCTTTCCGCGCCGGATGGCGTGCGGCGGCGGGTGCGCCGGCCCAGTGCGTCGTAAGCCGAGGCGACGGTCCGGCCGTTGATCGTTTCGGTGAGGACGCGGCCGAGCGGGTCGCGGCGGAGCGTGACCTGGGTGTCGGGATCTCTCGCTTCGACGAGCCGGCCCAGCTCGTCGTAGGTGAACGTCGTGGTGCTCGAGCTGTTCCGGCGTTCGATGACGTTGCCGAGCTCGTCGCGGGCGAAGTAGGTGACCTCGCCCGCGCCGTTGGTGCGTTCGAGGAGCCGGCCGGCCGCGTCGTGCCGGTAGGCGATCACTCGGCCGTTGAAGTCGGTCTCACGGACCAGGTTCCCCGCCGGGTCGTAGTCGTAGCGCCAGGCCAGCCCTTGTTCGTTCGTGACACCGGTCAGGCGGAGCTCGGTGTCGTAGGCGAACTCCAGGCGCGTGCCATCGGGCTTGACCTCGGCCGACGGCAGGTCGAAGTGGGTGATCTCGGTGTGCGTTTCCTGGCCCAGGGCATCGATGTGAGTACGGACGTTCCCCTCGCCGTCGTAGACCCACCGCTCGGTAGCACCGTCCGGGAGAGCCCGCCATGCGGGTTTCCCGTCCACGGTCCAGCCGAATCGGGTCGTTCCGCCGAGCGGGTCGACCTTCGCCGTCAACCGGCCGAACGCATCGCGCTCGTAGCGCGTTGCGCTGCCCAGCGGGTCGGTCACAACGGTGGGAAGCCCGGCTGCATCGGTTTCGACCCGGCGGGTGCTGCCGAGTGCGTCGGTGGCCTCGGTGAGATGTCCGCGCTCGTCGTAGGTGTAGCGGGTGACCGAACCGAGCGGATCGACCGTGCCGACCAGGTTCCCGCGTTCGTCGTACTCGCGGCGGGAAACCGTGCCGTCCGGGGCGATGATGGTGATCGGGAGGCGGAGCTCGTTGTACTCCCAGCGCGTTTGGGCGCCGCCCGGGCGGGTCACCGCGACGAGGTTCTCCGCTTCGTCGTACTCGTAGCGGACGGTGCGGCCCAGCGGGTCCGTTCGGGAGAGCAGCCTGTCGTAGGCGTCCCATTCGGACAGCGTTTCTCCGCCGAGCGGGTCGATTTCGCGGACCACCTGGCGCTTTTCGTTCAGGTGGAACGTCGTGACGTGGCCGAGGGAGTTGGTGAGGCGGGTGACTCCTTCTTCGTACTCGAACGTGCCCGTGAGGAAGCCGCCCGAGCCTTCCGTGCCGATGCAGCGGCCTCGGTGGTCGTAGGTGTAGCGGTACCAGTGGGCGTTTCGGTCCGTCCAGCTGGTTATCCGGCCCGCTTGGTCGTAGTCGAACTTCAGCGGTAGGCCCGAGGCGTTGACCACGCCCGTCAGGCGTTGGCCGGTGTACTCGTAGCGCATCAGCAGGAGGTCTTCGCCGTTGTCCGCTTCGCGCAGGTAGAGCGCCGTGATCAGGCCGTTCTCGGCTTCGATCCGGATGCGGTAGCCGCCCGTGTGGCGGATCTCCACCGGCGTGCCGGCGGCGTCGTGGTCGAATTCGATCCGGTTGCCGTTGCGGTCGGTGATGCTGGTCAGCGGCAGGACGCGGTTTCCCGGCGCGAAGTGGAAGCGCTTGCCGGACTGGATCTCGGTCAGCGTGTAGCCGTCGTCCTCGTGCCTGGTGAGCGTGTTGCGCGAGCCCTCGAACTGGACGGTCGAGCCCGCCGCGGGATTCGGGCCGAACAGCAGTTTCCCGTCTTCGGCGGCGAAGGACACGCCCGCGCTGCCGACCTCCAGGCGCTGGTCCAGGGTGGACGTCCAGGGCGGGCCGAAGTGCAGTCCCACCCGGTACGAGGACAGGTGCGTCCGCTTCAGCACCAGCGGGAGCACTGCCGCGATCTCCACATCGGTTTGCGGCAGGATCATCTCTCCGGTGGCGACGTCGATCGGGTCGTTCTCGCACTTCCGGTTGCCATCGTCCCGGTTCGGCGTCTCGGGATCGTCGGTCTTGCCCTGGAGATTGCCGTCTTCGCTCTTGGACTTCGGGTTGTCCGGCGATGTGCCGTCCGGGCTTGAGGACGTGCTGTCGGGGGAGGTGCTCGACGGGGACGTGTCGGGGGAGGTGCTCGACGGGGACGTGTCGGGGGAGTTGGGGGTGGCGTCCGGGGCGTCGGGTTTGGGGCTTGGGGCGTCCACGCTGGACGGTTTCGTGCTTGCCGGGCCGTCCACCTTCCGGAGGCCCTTCAGGGCGTCCTTGATGCCTTCCCAGATCTCGTCGAGCTTCTTCAGCAGCGGCTGCAGCTTGTTCAGGGAGCGGGTCAGCTTGGTGATGACGTCCGAGATCTTGCTGACCCACTTGGCGATCATCCCCGCCGCTTCCGCGACCACCGCCGGGGTGCCGATGCCGAGGGTGCCGCCGATTTCCGCGATCCAGCGCGGGATCCGGGTGATCAGCGCCGCCACGCACTCGGCGACCAGGTCGCGCACCAGCTCGCGGACGATGCCGACCAGCACGCCGACGATCTCGACGACCGTGCTGATCGTGTTCGCCGCGCCGCCCGCCGCCTTGATCTGCTCGGCCTGCTTCGTCGTGGCGTTCTTGTAGGCGTCGGCCGCCTCACCGGTCCAGGTGCCGGTGATGTTGTTGACCTCGTTGGTGAAATCGGCCGCGACCTGCTCCACCGACTTCGCGACGTTGCCCCACGTCTGGGCGTAGGCGGAGATCTGGTCCGGGTCGCCGGCCAGCCAGTCCAGGGCGTCCGACAGCGGCTTGACGTGCTCCATCAGCCAGGACACCGCGTACGAGACCAGCGTGCCGACCGGGTCCATCACCATCGACAGCGCTTCCAGGCCCGTGCCGGCCGCGCCGAGCGCGATCTCCGACCAGGAACCCGATTCGATGCCGGACTGGAGGTCGCCGACGGACTCGAGGATGCCGATGCCGCTCACCGCGGTGGTGGAGTCCTCACGCTGCGCGACCAGTGGGTTGTCCGCCATCGTCACACCTCCCAGCCGGAGAAGCTGTCGGCGTTCGCCTGGTCACCGGATTCGTAGGTCTGCGCGGTGTCCGCGACGTTGCCGGCCTGATCGCTCATGGATTCCGACGCGGTGGACAGGGCGTCGACCCCGGGCTGCGAAACCGCCTGCACGATCGGCACGAAGAACGAGCAGATCACCCCGTATGCCTCGGAGCCCATCGTGACCTGGTTCGCCGCGTCCAACGCGGTCTTCAGCTGGTCTGAAAGCGCGTCGAGCTTGCTGGCGTGCGCCCGGAGTTCCTCCGGCGACACGTCGAATGCGTTCGTCATCGTCATCCCCCAGGCGACGGTCAGCGCAGGTAGGAGTCGTCCTCGAAGTCTTCGTCGTCGGGCGGCCGGTGCTCCGCGCCGTCCTCGGCCTCGGGATCGGGGAAGCGCTCGCGGTAGGCCGACACGACCGCGTTGACGGTCTCGGTGTCGTCGCCGACCGTGGCCGACATGACCTCGGCCACCTGGTCCCGGATGCCTGCCTGCGCCTGCCGCATGGTCGTCAGCACCGACTCCGCCAGACCGGCGCCGGACATCCGGCGCGCGTCGTCGGTGATCTGCAGGTCGGTGACCGCGCCGGCGCTGTCGACCGTCACCCGCACCACGCCGTCGCGGGACTCCGCGGTGGCCTTGACCGCCGTCACCTGCTGCTGCATCTGCTGGTAGCGGTCGGCCTTCGCCTGGATGCCGTCGGCCCAGCGCCTGATCTCCTCCTCGGTTCGCGCGCCGTCGACGCCGAACACCGGTTCGCTCACGAATCCCCCATGGCCGCTCGGCTCCCGATCTCGCGCAGGCTAACCGCGGTCTCGGCGGCGGGTCAGCGATTCGGCGCGAAACTGGCCCGATCAGAGCAGCGCCCGCCCGCCGGCGGCAGGAGTGGCGTTGACTACTCCCGGTGCTGGTGGATGCGGGTTTTGAGACCTCGCTGTGATATCCAGGTAAGGGTGACCCTCCAGCCGCTCGCGACCGCCGTCCACCGCGCCTACACCGCGGACCTGGACGCCGAGGACTTCTACCGGATGCTGCGCCTGCGCGTCGACGTGTTCGTCGTCGAACAGGAATGCCCCTACCCGGAGCTGGACGGTCGGGACCTGGAGGAGACCACCCGCCACTTCTGGATCGACTCCGCCGACGGCTACGTGCTCGGCTACCTGCGGCTGCTGGAAGACCCCGACGGCACCTTCCGCATCGGCCGGGTCTGCACCGCCAAGAGCGCGCGCGGGCTGGGGCTGGCGCGCAAGCTGATGCGCGCCGCGGTCGCCGAGGTGCAGCACACGCCTGCCGTGCTCGCCGCCCAGACCTACGCCAAGGAGTTCTACCGCTCCTTCGGCTTCGTCGAGGACGGCGAGGAATACCTAGAGGACGGCATCCCGCACGTCGACATGCGCCGGGAGCCCCGCCGGCGGGCGTGACCGGCGCCACTCGGGACTTGACCTCGGCCATCTGGGCTGCCGGGCTCCGGAACGTGGAGGAGGGGCAATGGGTGCACGGGACGGCGTGATCGCCGCGATGTGCTGCCCCGCTTCCGTCGCCTGCCACCCGCACCGGCGCTTCGCGGCCGGGTGAATCGCACGTACCCCTCCTGCCGGTCCCGCACCGGCCCCGACGCCGCCTGAGCCACCTTTCGCGAGCACTTCGCCACCCCGGCGACCCCGGCCGCAGTGGTGCTGGTCTCGTCGTCGCCGCGGCCGGTTGGTCCGCCGGGCCGGTTCTGCGACGATGCACCTTGATCCGAATGCAAGGGGTGCGCCAGGAAGCCGGTGGGAATCCGGCACGGTCGGCGCCACTGTGACCGGGGAGCGGCCCTCCCCCCGCGAGCCACCGGGGCGACCTGGGAAGGCCGGAGGGGCGCGGTGATCCGGGAGTCAGGACACTGCCGCCCCTTGTTCCCGCCACCGGGGCGTCCGAACCCCGAGGAAGGAACACCGGCATGACCGCTGCCCCGCGCTTTCCCTTCTCCGCCGTCGTCGGCCACGACGACCTCCGGCTGGCGCTGCTGCTCAACGCCGTGCACCCGGCCATCGGCGGCGTGCTCGTCCGAGGGGAGAAGGGCACGGCGAAGTCGACCGTGGTGCGTGCGCTGGCGTCGCTGCTGCCGCCGCTCGACGTGATCACCGGCTGCCGCTTCGGCTGCGCCCCGCAGGCCGCCGACCCGCAGTGCCCGGACGGCCCGCACGGCTCCGAAGCCGCGCAACGACCCGCCCAGCTCGTCGAACTCCCCGTCGGCGCCACCGAAGACCGGTTGATCGGCTCGCTCGACCTGGAACGCGCCCTGACCGAAGGGGTCCGCGCCTTCCAGCCCGGCCTGCTCGCCGCCGCGCACCGGGGCGTGCTGTACGTCGACGAGGTGAACCTGCTGCACGACCACCTCGTGGACCTCCTGCTGGACGCCGCGGCGATGGGCCGCGCGCACGTCGAGCGGGAAGGCGTTTCGGTCTCGCACGCGGCGTCGTTCCTGCTGGTGGGCACCATGAACCCGGAGGAGGGCGAGCTGCGCCCGCAGCTGCTCGACCGGTTCGGCCTCACCGTGCACGTCGTGGCGTCGCGGGACGTGGCGACCCGGACCGAGGTGGTGCGCCGCCGCCTGGCGTTCGAAGCCGACCCGGCCGGGTTCGCCGCGAGGTGGTCCGGTGCCGACGCAGAACTGGCCGAGCGGATCGCCGCCGCCCGCTCGCGGGTGGACTCGGTCGCCCTCCCCGATGCCGAGCTCCGCCGGATCTCCGCGCTGTGCGCGTCCTTCGACGTCGACGGCATGCGAGCCGACCTAGTGCTGGCGCGCACCGCCACCGCGCACGCGGCCTGGCGCGGCGCCGAGGCGGTCGCCGAGGAGGACGTCGAGGCGGCGGCCCGGCTCGCGCTGCCGCACCGGCGCCGCCGCGACCCGTTCGACGAGCCCGGCATCGACGAGGACCAGCTCAAACAAGCCCTCTCCGAGGCGGCGGAGCACGCCGACGACGGCGACGACGAACCGCCGGAAGGCCCGGACGGCGGCGGTCAGCCGCCGGAGGGGCCCGAAGGACCCACCGGGCCGGACGGCGGAGCCGACGGCTCGGAGGAGCGCAGCGACGACCGGGCGCCCGCGGAGCGGCCGCCGGCGGCGCCGGCGGCGGCTTTTCAGGCGCGGCTGCTGGAGGTGCCGGGGCTCGGCGACGGCGCGCCGGGGCGGCGGTCGCGGTCCCGGGCGCGGAGCGGCCGCACGACGCGGGCATCCACTGTGGAGGGTCACGGCATCCACCTGGCGGCCACGCTGGCCGCCGCGGCGCCGCACCAGGTCGCGCGCGGGCGCTGCGGCCCCGGGCTGGTGCTGCGCGGCGACGACCTGCGGCGCGCCATCCGGGAGGGGCGCGAGGGGAACCTGGTGCTGTTCGCGGTGGACGCGTCGGGATCGATGGCCGCCAGGGAGCGGATGTCGGCGGTGAGCGGCGCCGTCCTGTCGCTGCTGCGGGACGCCTACCAGCGGCGCGACAAGGTCGGCGTGGTGACCTTCCGCGGCGACTCGGCGGAACTCGCGTTGCCGCCGACGTCCTCTGTGGACATCGCGGCCGCGCGGATGCGGCAGCTGCGCACGGGCGGCCGCACGCCGCTGGCCGACGGGTTGCTGCGCGTGCACCGGGTGGTGCAGACCGAGCGGATGCGGGACCCGCAGCGGCGGGCCCTGGTCGTGCTGCTGACCGACGGAAAGGCCACCGTGCCGCTGGATTCCGGGCTCACCGGGCGTATTCGCACGCAGCGTGCCGTCGATGACGCGCTGCGCTCGGCGGGCCTGCTCGCCGAGGCGGGCGTCGCGTCCGTCGTGGTGGACTGCGAGAACGGGCCGGTCCGGCTCGGCCTGGCCGGCCGGCTCGGGGCCGCGCTGGGCGGCCCCTGCCTGCGGCTGGAGGAGCTGTCCGCGGACAACGTCGCCGGCGTCGTCCGCGCGGTCCGGGACGAGCGCCCCCGTGCCGCTTGATCTCGTTTTGATTACGAGATCCGACGTTCCGTCTTCTGGCCCACCCGACCGATTGGTACGGTGACGCCGTCCACCTGACCCCCAGGGGTGGACCCGCAAGATGCCCCCGCGCTCCCGGTAACCCCCAGGCCGGTCGAGTGCGGGGGCTCTTTTAATCGCCCCTCACGCGGCCCGGTCGCCGACCGCGGGCGCGACGACGCGGGTTTGGTAGCGGTGGCGGCAGGCGGCCGCGACGATCAGCAGCGGAACCGCCGTGGCGGCGGCGATCCCGAAGATCAAGCCGTACGAGCCGCGCTCCGCGAAATACCCGGCCGCCGCCGATGCGGCCGCACTGCCCAGGAACAACGCCGACGCGAACAACGCCACGGCGGTGCCCCTGGCCTCCGGGGCCACCGAGGTCACCCAGGTCTGCAACGACGAGTGCATGAACGACCAGCCGCCGCCGAGCAGCAACGCCGTGACCACCACGGTCGCGATGCTCGCGGTGGCGGTCACGACCAGGTAGCCGACGAACATCGACGCGCCGCCGATCGCGATCAGCTGCCAGACCGCCAAGCGCCGCCCCAACACCTTCACCAGCCGGGAGAACACCCACACGCCGACGCCGTACGCGGCGGTGGCGAGCCCGGCCACCGCGACGCCCACGCCCTCGTGAACCAGCGCCGACGCCAGGAACGTCATGGTGCCCAGCAACACCGCGCCCTCGACGAACACCAACCCGAAGACCAGTAGCGCCCAACGATTCGTCAGCACCGCCATCAGGTGGCTGCGCACGCCCTGGGCCTGAGCGCGCTCCGGCTCCGGCAGCTTGCGGAGCAGGACGACGCACACCGCCGCGCAGACGGCGGGTAGCGCGAAAACCGCGCGCCAGTCCAGAAAACCGGCCAGCAGACCACCGACCGCGGTCGCCAGCGCCGTGCCCATTGCCGATGCCGCCATCAGATCGGAAAGCGCGCCCTGCCGGTGCTCCTGCGGCACGGTGTCGCCGACGTAGGTCAGCGACGCGGGAACGACGGCCCCCATGCACGCGCCGGTGACCACGCGCGCCACGACCAGCGCGGTCAGGTTCGGCGCCAGCGCGGAAACCACCCCGCCCGCCGCGGCGGCGAGCATCGTGCCGCGCATGACCGGCAGCCGGCCGAAACGGTCCGACAGCAAACCCCACAGCGGCTGGGAAAGGCCGTAGGCGAGGAAGTAGCCGCTGGCGACGGCTACCGCCGCGGCCAGCGGCTCTTCCATCGCCAGCGCGATCAGCAGCAGCATCGGGGTGACCGCGAAGCGGTCGAAGTTGGAGATCAGCGCGGCGAAGGACAGCACCAGCGGCGGCCTGGTCGGCATCGGGCGACTCCTCGCTGACTGGGACGACCGTCCATGATCGTCGCCTGCACCGGTCCAGAACCCCGTGAGCTCGGCCACCATCGAATCGGTGGCATTGGGCCATTGGGGTTGATCAAGCGGGTGAGCTATTGCGGATTTGTCTCGTATCGGCGTTCGCGCGCGGGATGCGGTGCTAGGTTCGGGCGCGCTGCGGGGAAAGACGAACCTTCTGGGGAGAAGCGATGACGGGGTCGATTGGATCGGCGGCGGCCGGGCTCGCCGCCACGAACGACGCCATGCAGGGCATCATCAGCGCGGCCAACAGCGGCGGCTTCCAGGTCACGCCGGAGGCAGGCGACGAGCTGATCAGGGTTTTTCAGGACTTCCAGGACGGCGCGCTGCTGGATATGCAGAGAGAGCTGTCCAACATTAAATTCCGGACTCCTCTGGGTGATAGCCCGGCAGGTCAGGCCATCGCCGACTTCAACGAACAGGTTGTAGCGGGCGGCGACGGTCGTTCCTATGAAGAGCTGATCCAGCAGATGAAGGAACGAGTGCCTCAGGTGATCGAAGCGATCAAGAAGGGCATTCAGTCCTACCAGGAAGTCGACGAGGGCAACGCTGGCAACGTTGGCGTGCGGGATTGAGAACGGGGATTGCTAGGTGCGTAGGTCGTTGACGAAGTCTGTGATCGCCGGAGCGCTCGCGCTGTTGGCGATGGGTGTTGCGGGCTGTGGATCGTCGGGCACTGGCGGAACCGGCGACGGTTCAGGAGAAACCGGTGAGAGCGCATCGCCGACGAGCAATGCGGCAGCAGCCATCGATCCCTGCGCGACGTTGAAGTCGGCCGATACGGCAAAGCTGGGCGTCAAAGGTCCTGGCACGCCCAAGCGCTACGCGGGTGCTCCTGGCTGTGATTTCAAGCTTGCTGTAGGTGGCATTTCCGTGGTGGTGAACAGCGACAAGTCGGTGGACGAACTGAACCTCACCGAAGGCAAGGTCAATGCCGTCTCGGTGGCAGGCGTGGATGGCAAGCGCGTCCGTGAACTTGTCGGTCCGGGAGACTGCGGGGTGTTCTTGCCGCTGTCTCCAAAGACGTCCATTGCGATTAACGCCACCGCGCGGGACACCGAAGCGGCGTGCCAGGCGGCGCAGGAGGCTGCGCCGTTGGTGCTGGCGAATCTTCCGAAGAGCTGAAGAATTCAGCGCAGAACTTAAAAAGGTAAATCAAGGGGGAAGTCATGACGTCGCCACCGGGTGGCGGGTCGGAGTACATCGCCGATCACGAGCACTCCGCGTACGAGCAGGGGAAGCAGGAGTACGCGGGCGCGTCCAACGTGCCGATCATCGGCGATGTGCTGACGGACGTGTTGTCGAGGGCCAAGGCCACGGCGGAAGCGTCGAAGTACGGGCAGGAGCAGGCCAAGGCCCTGTCGGTCGACCAGGAGCTCCGCGAGAAGCCCGGTTCGCTGGGGAACACGCACTACCTGTCCTTCGAGCACAAGGAGATGGACCGGTTCGTCCGGGAGAACTTCGACCCCGCTGCGGTGCACGACGTCGGCCGCGTCTACCACGGTCACGGCGCCAAGTTCCTCGAGTTCGCCGAGCAGATCCGGCAGGCCGCGACGAAGACGGAGCACACCTGGCAGGGCGAGGCCGGTGACGCCATGCGGAAGCACGTCACCCAGCTGGCCGACCACATGTCGCACTCCGGCAGCGCCGCCCAGCTCACCGCCAACCAGGTCGGCATGCAGGCCGAGGCCGCGGAGCGGGCGCGGAACTCGATGCCCGAGGTCGTCGAGTTCGACATGAAGCAGGAGCTGAAGAACTACTTCTCCGACCCGAACCCGTTCACGGCCCTCAGCCGGGCCAACGACATCGTGGAGAAGCAGGAGAAGAGCCAGGCCGCACACCAGGAAGCGGCCCAGGTGATGTCGAAGATGGAGACCAACTTCGGGACGGCCGCGGCGCAGACACCGGCGTTCGTGCCCGCCCCGCGCGGGCCCGAGGAACAGCCCGGCACGTCGGAGCCGTCGCAGAACACGATCGGTTCCATCAACCCGTCGAGCACGCCCGCGTCGACCCAGTCGGCCTGGTCCAGCCCGAACACCTCGACGCCGCAGTACAGCCCGCCCAGCGCGCCGAACATCCCGCCGAGCAGCACGAACGCGGTGTGGCAGCAGAGCCCGTCGGCCACGCCGCCGTCGGACACCCGCTGGAATCCGAACACCGGCCAGTGGGAGCGCCAGAACCCCTACAACGGACGGTGGGCTCCGCTGCCGCCGAACCAGCAGCGCCCCGGCCCAGGCGGGCCCGGTGGTGGACGCCCGGGCGGCGCCGGCGGCATGGGCGGTGGCATGGGCGGTGCCGGCCGGGTCGGCGGTGTCGGTGGCGGCCAGCTCGGCGCTGGTGGTCGTGCCGGTATAGGCGGCCTGGGGGCCGCCGGTGGTGCGGGTGCCGGTGGCGCCGGAGCCGGTGGTGCGGCCGGTGGTCGTGGTGGTGCCGGGATGGCCGGCGGCGGTGGGGCCGGTCGCGGCCAGGGCGGTAAGTCCGAAGAGGACGACGAGCACGAGAGCAAGTACGTGGTCGACACCGATGAGGCCTGGGACGACCTCGGGTTGCCGAAGGTCGCGCCGCCGGTGTTCGGCGAGTAGCCCGCCCGCGTTCCAAGTTCCGCGCGATTCCCCGAGGAGCACCGGCTCCTCGGGGAACCGAGGCGTGCCCAGAAGGGGAAGAGATGATCGAGTCGTTCACGCTTTCCACGGAGGCGGCGGACGTTCTCGGCGAGGATCTGCGGGTCGACCTTCGGCAGTTCCCGTTCGAGATCCCGCACTTCGCCGCCACGCTCGACGAACGCGCCCGGCTCCGCAAGGACGTCTGGGGTGGGCTGGAGCAGCGCCGGCTGGCCGATCGCGGCCGCGCCGAACCGGAGGTGGAGCAGGCGCTGAACCTCCTGCACCGCCCGGAGATCGGCGTGGCGGTCACCTCCTACGACGGCAAGTCGGACGCCGTCTACCGGGCGCGCGTGGCGGTGGCCGGGCGCACCGGGGTGCTGGCGGTCCAGGAAGAGCAGGGCCTGCGGATCCAGTTCATCGACGTCCGCGGCCTCGCCCGGGTCTGCGTCGGCCTGCTGCCGGAGGTCCCGGCAGGCAAGCTCGACGCGGGGACGATCGCCGCCGGCGGTGAGCCGAAGCCCCAGCCGGTGCGCGAGGCGGAGCCGGATTCGTGGCTGGGTTCGGCGCAGCCGGGCGCGTCCAGGCGCGGCGGCGGGGACCTGCGCAAGGTGGAGAAGATCATGGCCCTGCCGACGCGGCGGGTCGGCTACTTCGTGGTGACCGGCCGGGATGGCGGCGGGCAGCCGGTCCGGCTCCCGGCGATCGGCTGGCGGGACACCGAAGAAGGCCGCTACAGCGTCACGACGCGCCGCAACAACGACGGCGAGCGCTGGAACACCTTCGGCCCGGCGGACAAGCAGCGGCTGGCCCGGTACCTCGACGAGCAGCTCGGGGCCTTCCGGCCCGCCCGCTGAGACCGTTCGGGACGAGTCGGACGGTGCCGGGGCGGCCAGTTAGGGTCGGGGCATGCCTCAGGGACAGCCTTCGACAGTGCCGAACGACGGGTTGACCACTCGCCAGCGCCGCAACAGGCCGCTGCTCGTGGTGCACACCGGCGACATGAAGGGCAAGTCCACCGCTGCCTTCGGGCTCGCCCTGCGCGGCTGGAACCAGGGCTGGTCGATCGGGGTGTTCCAGTTCGTCAAGTCGGTGAAGTGGCGCGTCGGCGAGGAGTCGGCGTTCCGCGCCCTGGGGCGGTTGCACGACGAGACCGGCGAGGGCGGGCCCGTCGAGTGGCACAAGATGGGCGAGGGCTGGTCGTGGGCGCGCAAGAAGGGCAGCGAGGAGGACCACGCGGCGGCGGCGCTGGAGGGCTGGCGGGAGATCGCCCGCCGGATCGGCGAGCAGCGCCACGGCCTCTACGTGCTGGACGAGTTCACCTATCCGCTGCACTGGGGCTGGGTCGACGTCGCCGAGGTCGTCGAGACCCTGCGCGACCGGCCCGGGCACCAGCACGTCGTGATCACCGGACGCTACGCCCCGCAGGCCCTGATCGACGCTGCCGACCTCGTCATGGAGACCACCAAGGTCAAGCACCCGATGGACGACGGCCAGAAGGGCCAGAGGGGCATCGAGTGGTGACCGATTCCTCGCTCGCCCGGGTGGTGGTGGCCGCACCGGCGTCCGGGCAGGGGAAGACCACCGTGGTGACCGGGCTGCTCGGCGCGCTGCGGCGGCGCGGGACCGGGGTCGCGCCGTTCAAGGTCGGCCCGGACTACATCGACCCCGGCTACCACCGGCTCGCCGCCGGCCGCCCGGCCCGCAACCTCGATCCCGTGCTGGTCGGCGAGGAGCGGATCGCGCCGCTGTTCCGGCACGGCGCCGCCGGCGCCGAACTGTCCGTCGTGGAAGGCGTGATGGGCCTGTTCGACGGCCGCATCGGGCCGGGCGAGGGGATCGCCGCCGGATCCACGGCGCACGTCGCGCAGCTGCTGGACGCGCCCGTGGTGCTGGTCGTGGACGCGAGGGGCCAGAGCCACAGCCTCGCCGCGCTGCTGCACGGTTTCCGCAGTTACCGCCCGGAGGTCCGGATCGGCGGCGTGATCCTCAACCGGGTCGGCTCGCAGCGGCACGAGCAGGTGCTCCGCGACGCCGCCGACAACGCCGGCCTCCCGGTGCTCGGCGCGATCCCGCGCGCCGATGATCTCGCCGTCCCATCGCGCCACCTCGGCCTCGTCACGGCTGCCGAGCACGGCGGCGAGGCCGTCCGCGCGGTCGAGGCGATGACCGAAGTCGTTGCCCGGTCGGTGGATCTCGACGCGGTGTGCGCGCTCGCGCGCTCGGCCCCCGGATTGCCCGGCGCCGCCTGGAATCCGCGCGACGAGGTGCAGCCGCAGGCCGGGGCCGTGGTCGCGGTGGCCGGCGGGCGGGCGTTCACCTTCGGCTACGCCGAGCACGTCGAGCTGCTCGAAGCCGCCGGTGCCGAGGTCGCGGTCCTCGACCCGCTCCACGACGAGCGGCTGCCGGAACGCACCGCGGGCCTGGTGCTGCCGGGTGGGTTCCCCGAGCAGCACGTGGCCGAACTGTCGGCGAATGCCGCGCTGCGCAAGGAAATCACGGCTTTCGCCGCCACGGGGGCGCCGATCCACGCGGAATGCGGCGGGCTGCTGTACCTGGCGGAGGAGCTGGACGGTCACCCGCTGTGCGGCGTGCTCGACGCGCGGGCGCGGATGTCGCCGCGACTGACACTGGGTTACCGCGACGCCGTGGCCTCCGCCGATTCGGTCCTGTTCGACGAAGGCGCACGGGTGAGCGGCCACGAGTTCCACCGCACCGTCCTGGAGCCCGGCAGCGGCTCGCGGCCTGCGTGGGTGTGGCGTGCGACGGGCGCGCAGCGGGAAGGGTTCGTCGACGGCGGCGTGCACGCCTCGTATTTGCACACCCATCCGGCCGGGCAGCCCGAAGCGGTGCGGCGGTTCGTGGCGCGGTGCGCGCGGTGAGGCTCGTCCGTCCGGCGAGCCGGGGATGCTGACCCCGGCCGCGCTGCGCGAATTCCGTGGAACGGGAACCGTTTTCGTCCCGGGAGCCGCCCGGGTGCAGCGGCTGCGCGATCAGGACTGCACCGTGGCTTTCGCCACCTCCGAGGATCCCGCCGCGCATTCGGCTTCCAGCCGTCCAGCGGTGGGTGGCACAGGGGTCGGGAGAGCCGGTTCACGCACCGTGATCCAGGCGATGCGGGACGTGACCGCGCTGCGGATCGCTTTGCGGTCACGCGGTACGGTCGTTGCCTACGAAGGCGGCCGGTGGCTCGGCGAGCTGCGCGCCGCGATCGCCGAATGCGGAGCCCCGGAGCGCTCGGTCCGCGCCGAGCACCTCGGCGCGCCGGGCGCGCGAGTGCTCCCGCCGTCCGATGTGTCCGAAGTGGACGACGCGCCGTACCTGTCCACCGTGGTAGTACTTCCACCCCGAGGCGGAAGAGGAGAACAATGCTGACTGGCCGGATCTCGTTCATCGGTGCCGGGCCCGGCGCGGCCGACCTGATCACGGTCCGCGGCGCCCGGCGGATCGCCGAGGCAGACATCGTGGTGTGGACCGCGAGCCTCGTCGCACCGGAATGCATCCAGGAGCACGCGCGCGGCGACGCGGAGCTGATCGACTCCTCCCGGCTGACCCACGAGCAGGCGCTGGAGATCTACCGCCGCGCCGAGCGGGACAAGCTCAACGTCGCGCGGGTGCACTCCGGCGACCCGTCGCTGTGGGGCGCGGTCCAGGACCAGCACGACGCGTGCGCGCGGATGAACGTGGAAGTCGAGATCGTGCCGGGCGTTCCGGCGTTCTCCGCCGCCGCGGCCGCGGTCGGGCGGGAGCTCACCGTGCCGGAGGTCGCCCAGTCGCTGGTGCTGACCCGGCTGGAGGGCGGCAAGACGCCGATGCCGGAAGGCGAGAAGGTGCGCGAGTTCGCCAAGCACGGCACCACGATGGCGCTGTTCCTGTCCGCGTCGCGCGCCGCGCAGCTCGTCGAGGAACTGCGCGCCGGTGGCTACCCGGAAGACACTCCGGTGCTGGTGGCCTACAAGGTCTCCTGGCCCGACGAACTGCTGCTGCGCACGAACCTCGCCGACCTGGAGAAGACCGTCAAGCAGCACAAGCTGTGGCGGAACACGCTGTTCATCGTCGGGAAGAGCCTCAACGGCAGCGGAACCCGCTCGCCGTACACCGCGGGGCACTTCCACACCTACCGCCGTGCCGACCCGGTCACGCGCCGGGCGCTGCGGGCGGACCGTCCCACCCCGGTGCGCCGCCGCGCGGAGAACACCGAGCCGCGCGCCGAGGAACCCGGTGAGAACGGCCGGGTGCGCGAGTCCGACGTCGCGTGGTGGGCGGTGCGCGACTGGCAGGAGAGCGCGCGCGGCGCGGCGCGAGTCGCGTCCACCCGCACGGCCCGGCGGGTCGACGAGGCGCAGTCGCAGCTGTTCTCCGAGGAGCCCGTTGCGGCCGCCGAACGGCCGGTCGATCCGGTGGCGCCGGTTCGGGCGGAAGCGGTTGAGAGCGACCGGCCCGTAGACGCGAGTGAGCAGCCAGTTCGCGCCGAAGCCGAGGAGGCGAAGCCGAAGCGGACATCCGCGGCGCGCACCACGACGAGCCGGGCCACCGCGAAGGCCACCCCCGCGAAGCGGGGGACGAAGGCCGCGGCCGCGAAGCGGACGAAGTCCGCGACCACCACGGCGGCGAAGGCGAAGCCCGCCGTGAAGCGCAAGCCCCCGGCGAAGCCGGATGAGCAGGGCGAATAGCGAGGCGGAGCCGCCGTCCCCGGCGAGGTCGTGAGGCGCCCGCAGGGTCCGAATTGGACATCGGGTCGCCCGGTCGGGGCGAGCGGGCCCCGGCCGCCCACCGGTCATGCGAGATGTGACAGCGGGCGGGCCGTTCTCGGCGTGTGCGGACCGGCTCTGCGCCCCGGTGGCAGCAGTATTGAAGCGGATCAGCCAGTAATGCGGCCGTCGGTCGCGTGTTCGGGTCGCGCGGGCTTCCGGGACGAACACGCGGTGGCGGCCGCCGGAGCGAGGTGGGTGACGTGGCAGTCACGGTGATCGGGGTCGATGGTGGCGACCTGCCGAAGGGCAGCGCCGAGGTGCTGGAGTCGGCGCGGCTCGTGGTGGGCGGCAGACGGCACCTGGAGGCGCATGCGCCGGAACACGCGCGCAAGCTCGAACTCGGGCCGCTGGAACCGGCGCTGAACGCGCTGTCGTCGCTGTCCGGTGACGAGAGCGGCGTGGTGCTGGCCTCGGGCGACCCCGGTTTCTTCGGCGCCGTCCGCGCGCTGCGCGACCACGGCATCCGGTGCGCGGTGCTGCCGTCGGCCTCCAGCGTTCAGCAGCTGATGGCGCGCGTCGGCCGGTCGTGGGACGACGTCGTCGTGGTCAGCGCGCTCGGCAGCGACCTCACCCAGGCGATCAACGTCTGCCGCGCGCGACCGGCCGTGGTGGTGCTGACCGCGCCGAAGGCGGGCCCGGCCCAGATCGGCTCCGGCCTGGCCGGCTGGCGGCGCACCATGATCGTCGCCGAGGACCTCGGCGGACCGAACGAGTCGGTGGTCACCCTCGAACCGGCGGAGGCGGCGAAGCGCAGCTGGCACGAGCCGAACATCGTGCTCTCCCTGACCGACCTCGACGACGTGCCGCAGCGGGGCTGGATCGCGGGCGGCGAGCCGGTGCCGCCGGCGACCGGTTGGGCGCTGTCCGAGGACGAGTTCTCGCACCGCGACGGCATGATCACCAAGGCCGAGGTGCGGGCCGTGGCGCTGGCGAAGCTCGCGCCGCGGCAGGGCACGCTCGTCTGGGACGTCGGCGCGGGTTCGGGCTCCGTGGCGGTGGAGTGCGCCCGGATGGGCGCGGCGACGATCGCGGTGGAGTCCGACGAGGCGCAGGCGGTGCGGCTGATCACCAACGCCGCGAGCCACGGAGTGGACGTCCGGGTCGAGGAGGGCTCCGCGCCACAGGTGCTGCGCAACCTGCCGCGGCCGGACGCGATCTTCGTCGGAGGCGGCGGCACCGAGGTCGTCACGGCGTGCGCGCACGCCGGGGCGTCCCGCGTCGTGGTGGCGCTGTCGGCTCTGGACCGGGTCGGGCCGACCCGCGACGCGTTGCGCGCGGCCGACTACGAGATCGAGGGCGTGCAGCTGTCGGCGGCCCGGCTGGCGGAACTGCCGGACGGCGCATCCCGCCTGGAAGCGGCCGATCCGGTCGTCCTGATCTCGGGCTACCGGAAACAACGCTGACCACATCCCCTCCCGACGGACCAGGTCCCCGCAGGCCGCAATTTCAATGGAAATTGGACCTTCGATTTCAATGGAAATTGCGGATCATCGGCGTGTCGCACCCCGACACGCCGACGCCTGTGGACAACCTCCGCAATTTCAATGGAAATCGGAGACGTGATTTCCATTGAAATTGCGGTGGTAGTGGCCCTGCCCCGGGGCGTAAAGCTGCACGTCGATGGCTGTCGCATGCGCCGCAGGCGCATAACCCGCCTACGACACTCGCGCCGCCGCGGGTTCACGGGTGCCTACCCCTCCGGGGTTCCCTCGGCGAGGACGGCCCCTCCGCCGTGTATTGGGCAATACATCAGAAGGGGCACCCACAGTCCAGGGAGCCTCTGAGGTTCCGCTACCCGCACCGTCACGCAAATCGAGGTTGGAACAACCTCATTGAAATTGCGGTGGTAGTTGGCCTGCCCCGGGTGGGAGGGGGTCATGCGGGTGGCACCATGCTGAGGCGTTCGTGAAAGCAGTCGACCAGGTTGAGGAGTGCCAGTGATCGGTCTGTTCGCGGTGACCGCGGCGGGACGGCGGTCCGCCGCCGAACTGGCCGCGCGGCTGGGGCCGGACGCCGTCGTCGCGGACGGGCCGATCGCGCCCGCCGTGCGCCGCCTGTGGGACCACCTGGATGCGGCGGTGTTCTTCCTGGCCAGCGGCGCGGCGGTGCGGCTGGTCGCGCCGCTGCTGCGGGACAAGCACAGCGATCCCGGGGTGGTCTGCGTCGACGACGACCGCCGCTTCGCCATCGCCCTGACCGGCGGCCACGTCGGGGGCGCGCTCGCCGAGCAGGTCGCCGACGTGCTCGGCTGCACCCCGGTGGTCACCGCAGCCTCCGACAGCACCGGCACCACCCCGCTGGACGAGCTCGTCGACCAGCTCGACGCCACTGTGGACGGTGATCTCGCGGCCTGCGGCGGCGCGATCCTCGACGGCTGGTCGGTCCACCTCGTCAACCCGCACGGCTTCCCGCTGCCTGCGCTGCCGCCCAACGTCTCCGCCCACCCCGAAGCGCCGCTGTGGACGGTCGTGATCGACGATCGGCGGCCGACGGAGGACGAGGAGCGGACGCTGCGGCTCATCCCGCGCATGCTGGTCGTCGGTGTCGGGGCCGCCCGCGGCGTCTCGCGGACGGCGGTGACCGAGACGATCGCCCGGCTGGACCGCGAGCACGGCCTGGACCCGCGGGCGATCCGCGCGGTCGCCAGCGTCGATCTGAAGGCGGACGAGGACGGCATCCTGGAGGCGGTGCAGGACCTGGGCTTCTGGTACTCCGACGGCGGCGAGGAGCTGTCGCTGCTGACCTATCCCGCGGAGGCGCTGGCAGGCATCGAGGTGCCCAATCCCAGCGAGGTGGCGAGCGCGGCGGCGGGCACGCCCTCCGTCGCCGAGGCATCGGCGCTGCGCGCGGCCGCCGAGCTCGGCGGTGGGGCGCCCGTCGAGCTGGTCGTGCCCAAGATCAAGGGCGACGACGTGACCGCGGCCGCCGCGCGCATCCGGCCCCGCGGCAGGCTCGCGATCATCGGCATCGGCCCGGGCAGCCCCGACCTGCGCACCCCCCGCGCCGACGTCGAGCTGCGCCGCGCCTCCGTGGTCGTCGGCCCGGACGAGCACGTCGACCAGGTCCGGCACCTGCTGCGCCCCGGCACGGAGGTGCGCGCCACCAGCGGCGCCGAGGCGGTTGCACTGGCCCAGGAGGGGCGCGCGGTGGCGCTGATCGGTGGGTCCGAGGTAGCGCTGGGGGAGGCCGGTGCCGACATCGAGTTGGTCGGCGTGCCCGGCGTGACGGCGGCGCTGGCCGCGTCCGCGCTGCTGGGCGGGCCGCTCGGGCACGACCACGCGCTGATCAGCCTGTCCGATGCGCACACGCCGTGGGAGGTCATCGAGCGCCGCGTTCGCGTGGCGGCGGAGGCCAACCTGGTGGCGTGCTTCCACAACCCTAGTTCGGGGCGGCTCGGCCGCGCCCTGGAGATCCTGGCCGAGCACCGCCCGGGGACCACGCCGGTGGGCGCGGTCCGCGGGGCCGGTCGCGCCGGGGAGCGGGTGTGGTGCGCGCCGATCGCCGACTTCGACCCGGCGGAGGCGGATGAGTCCACCACGGTGGTCGTGGGCACCTCGCGGTCCACAGTGGTCGATGGCCGGATGGTGATCCCGCGCGGATCCCAGCCGGTGGCGGCGGACGCCCGCTGACGGCGAGTGCTGCAGAGGCTGCCCGAGCGTCGTTCTCGCGCGAAAGCGGCGTTCGCCACGCCTGGCAGGTGACGGTTTCGCGTGAAACCGGCGCCCCTCAGGCCGGAGGACGGCCGATCGAGTTTCTTCCGGATTGCGCAGCCGGGAGGATGCCGTCGGCCGGTCCGCCTGGCAGGTGACGGTTTCGCGTGAAACCGGCGCCCCTCACCCGGCGGCCGAGGGCAACGGCGCAAGCCCGGCCGCTGGCGCGCATCACCTCATCCAGACCCGAATCCAGAGCCGATTCGGCTCCCCAGAGCATCCCGGCAACGTGGAGGCGGAGTCGGCGGCCGCTGGTTTTGGTGGGGTGGGCGTGCGAAGCTGGCTGGGATGAGCGGGCACATGTCTTCTGAGGAGTTCCGGAAGTACGGCAGGCAGGTCGTCGACTGGATCGCCGACTACTACTCCGGCGTCGAGCGGCATCCGGTCCGGTCCCAGGTCGGGCCCGGCGAGGTCCGGGCGCAGCTCCCGGCGCACCCGCCCGAGGAGGGCGAGCCGTTCGAGCGGGTGCTCAGCGACCTCGATGCCGTGCTGGTGCCGGGCGTCACGCACTGGCAGCACCCGAACTTCTTCGCCTACTTCCCGGCCAACGCCACCGGCCCGTCGATCCTCGGCGACCTGCTCTCCAGCGGGCTGGGCGTGCAGGGCATGGTGTGGGCGACCAGCCCGGCGTGCACCGAGCTGGAGACCGTCGTCGTGGACTGGATGGCGGAGCTGCTGGGCCTGCCCGAGCACTTCCGGACCGACGCCGTCGGCGGCGGGGTAATCCAGGACTCGGCGTCCAGCGCCGCTCTTGTCGCCTGCCTCGCCGCGCTGCAGCGGGTCAGCGACGGGCAGGTGGCGAGCCGGGGCATCACCCGGCGGCACACGCTCTACGTCTCCGCGCACACCCATTCGTCCCTGGAGCGCGCGGCGCGGATGGTGGGCATCGGCGGGGACAACGTCCGGATCGTCGACGTCGACCCGGACACGCTCGGCATGGACCCCGAGCACCTCGATGCGCTGATCGCCGAGGACCTCGCCGCCGGCGCGGTGCCCACGCTGGTGTGCGCGACGATCGGCACCACCTCGACGACGGCGATCGACCCGGTCCGCGCGGCCGGCGAGGTGTGCCGGGCGCGCGGGGTCTGGCTGCACGTGGACGCGGCGTACGCGGGCGTTGCCGCGGTGTGCCCGGAACTGCGCTGGATCAACGACGGCGTCGCCGAATTCGCCGATTCGTACTGCACGAACGCGCACAAGTGGCTGCTGACGAACTTCGACTGCAGCCTGCTGTGGATGGCCGACCGGCGGCCCATGGTCGACGCGCTGTCGATCCTGCCGGAGTACCTGCGCAATCCGGCGACGGCGTCCGGTGAGGTGATCGACTATCGGGACTGGCAGGTGCCGCTGGGCCGCAGGTTCCGGGCGTTGAAGCTGTGGTCGGTGCTGCGCTGGTACGGCGCGGAGGGGCTGCGCGAGCACATCCGCGCCACCGTCGGCCTGGCCCAGGAGTTCGCCGACCGGGTCCGCGACGACCCGCGGTTCGAGTTGCTGGAGCCGCATCCGCTGGGCCTGGTCTGCTTCCGGCCGCTTTTCCCGGAGCTGTCCACCGAGGACGCCAACGACCGGGTCTACCGGCTGATGGAATCGCTGAACGACTCCGGCGAGCTGTACCTGACCCACACCAAGGTGGACGGCCGGACGTTGCTGCGGCTCGCGGTCGGCTCGCCGCAGACCGAGCGGCGGCACGTGCTCGCGGCCTGGAAGCGGATCCAGGAGGCGATGGGCTGACCTGCCCGCGAGCAGCGCGTGCCCGATCAGCACGAGCACGTGCACCGGAGCGGGCCAGTCGCCGGCCGAGGCGGCTTGGAGGGCGTGGAGCGCGGCGCCCGGCGCGGTGAGGTCGCCGATCGGTTGCAGCGGGCCCGGAATCGCGGCCAGCGGCAGGCCGGGCAGCAGCAGCGCCGCAGCGAGTGCCGAACCGGTGCGGCGCGGCAGCGCTGCGGTCAGCAACCCGCAGCTGAGCAGAGCGAGCGCGGTGAGCGCGCATGCGACGAGCACGGCCATGGCTCGCTGTGGCGGCATGATGGCCGTGGCGGTCAGCGACAGCCCCGCGAACGCCACCAGGTGAGCGAGGAACGCGGCAACCGGTTCGGTGCACCGCCGCAGGCCGGCGGCCGCGATCATCAGGGCGACGACGATGGCCGCGGGGAGCCCGATCGCGGGTGCGAGGAGGCAGGAGAGCGCCGAGGCGATCGCCGGCGGTTGGCGGGGCAGCCTCGCCAGCTCCGCGCCGACGCGGTTCCCCAGATCATCCACAGTGGACAGGTCTTCGCTGATTGCCATGACCTCGACGCTAGGAACGCCGCGTGCCTGAGGGTATGCGGCCTGCTGCCGTTCGAGGGGGGCTTCCGGCCCGTTCGGGAGTAGAGCTAGCTCCACCTCCATGCGGCAGGCACGGGCAGTGCTTTTCCGCCGGTGCCGGAGAAGATGGACTCATGCGAAATCGGGCACGACAACGTGCGACAACCGCCGGGCGCGGGCTGGTGCTCCTGCTGCTGGCGCTGCCGGGGCCGCTGCTGTTCGTGCTGTACCTGTTCGGTCTGGGTGTGGCGTCCATCGGCCTGCTGTCGCCGGGGGAGTGGCTCATCGGACGCTGCCGGGCGGCCGCGAACCTCGGCCGGCGGCTGGCGCGTGACTGGGGCGGTGTCGAGGTGCCGGTGCCGTACCGGCCTGCCCCGTCGGAACCGCAGCCGGACGCCGAAGGCTGGTACCGGCACGACAAGGCGCTGTACCGGAAGCCGCGCATCCCGCGCTACCTCGCGCGCGTCGTGTGGCTGGCGGAGGACCCGGCGACGAACCGGGACCTGAACTGGATGCTGCTCAACACGGTCGTCGGCGCGGTGCTGGGCCTGCTGGCGGTGCTGGGCGGCCGGACTTTCCTGCGGGCGCACGGGCTTTGGACCCGGATGCTGCTGAGCCCGGTTCGGCCGCGCCCTTGGTGGGAACGCGTTGTGCACGGGTTGCACGCCCTCTGGCACCTGGCGGTTCTCGGCCTGCTGGCCGTGGTGAACCTGGTCGCGGGCGCGGTCCTGGTCGTCATCTTCGCCCTGACCCACCTGCTGGGCGCTTTCCTGTGGTGGCCCTGGTGCAACCGGGTCGCCCGGCTGCTCGCGGGTCTGGGCCGCAGCCTCGCCGGGAAGTGGTCCGGGGTGCCGGTGGACGAGGTCTACCTGCCCTTCGTCGCGCCCGTGCCCACGTCCGACGGGCTCTACCGGGCCGGCCGGATGCTGCGGAAGTCGCCGAGACCCGCGATCAGGCGGGCCCGCTACCGCCAGGCGATGACCGATCCGGCCAGCCCGCGAGACCTGCTGTGGCTGCTCGGCGACGGCCCGGTCACCGCCGCGCTGCTGGCTCCGCTCGCGGCGCTGTGCTGGGTCTTCGGCTGGGGCTTCTGGATCCCGTTCTGGGTCCGGTTCGGCGGCCTGTTCTTCGACGTCGGGCGGCCGTGGGCGGAGCTGCCCGCCCCGGCGAAGTGGCTCGCGGAAACCCCGCTGGCCGGGTTCCCGCTCGGACTGGCCGCCGGGGCGGCGGTCGTGGCGCTGGCACCGCCGCTGGTTCGCCTGCACGGCCGGTGGACCCGCCTGCTGCTGGCGCCGACCGGGAAAATCCTGCTGACGCAACGGGTTCGGCGGCTCGCCGAGACCCGCGCCGACGCGACCGAGGCCGAGGACACCCAGCTGCGCCGCATCGAGCGCGACCTGCACGACGGCGCCCAGGCCCGGCTGATCGCGCTGGGGCTGAAGCTCGCCGCCGCGGAGCAGCTCCTGGACAGCGACCCGCAGCGGGCCAGGAAGTTGCTGGGCGAGAGCAAGGCCGAGTCTGGCCAGACCCTCTCCGAACTCCGCGCCCTGGTGCGGGGAATCCGCCCGCCGGTGCTCACCGAGCGCGGCCTCGTCGACGCCGTGCGCGCGCTGGCCCTCGACCTGAGCGTGCGGATCGAGGTGTCGGCGGACCTGCCCGGGCGATGCCCGTCCGCAGTGGAGTCCGCGGCCTACTTCGCGACCCGGGAGCTGGTCACGAACGCGCTGAAGCACGCCGGGGCGGAGGAGATCCGCGTCGAGCTGGGTTACCGGCGGGAGTCGTTGCGGATCGTCGTGACCGACGACGGCTCGGGCGGGGCCGACCCGGACCGCGGCAGCGGGCTGCGGGGAATCCGGCGCAGGCTCGGTACATTCGACGGAACATTGCACCTCAGCAGCCCGCCCGGCGGTCCGACCCGGGCGACGATGGAGATCCCGTGCGCGTTGTCCTCGCAGAAGACCTCTTCCTCCTCCGAGACGGCCTGACCACCCTGCTCGCCGCGCACGGCTGCGAGATCGTCGCCGCCGTGGAGACCGGTCCCGAGCTGGAGCGCGCGCTGCTGGAGCACCGGCCGGACGTGGCGGTGGTCGACGTGCGGCTGCCGCCCACCCAGACCGACGAGGGGCTGCGGGCCGCGCTGGTCGCCCGGCGCGAGATCCCGGGGCTGCCGGTGCTGGTGCTGTCCCAGCACGTCGAGCAGCTCTACGCCCGCGAACTCCTGGCCGACGGCACCGGCGGGATCGGCTACCTGCTCAAGGACCGGGTGTTCAACGCGGAGCAGTTCATCGACTCGGTGCGCCGGGTCGCCGCCGGCGGCACCGCGATGGACCCGGAGGTGATCTCCGCGCTGGTCGCCCGGCGGACCACCCCGCTGGAGCGGCTGACGGAGCGGGAGCGCGAGGTGCTGTCGCTGATGGCCGAAGGGCGCTCGAACGCGGCGATCGCCGGGCAGCTGTTCATCAGCGAAGGCGCGGTGAGCAAGAACATCGCGAGCATCTTCGGGAAGCTGGGCCTGGAGACGTCCGACGACACCAACCGCAGAGTGCTGGCAGTGCTGGAATACCTCAAGCAGTGAGGGGTTCGCGAGCGCTGTTGCAGCGGCTGCTGGGGGGCGTTCTGCGCGCCGTTTCGCTCGAAAACGGCGTTAGCCACGCCTGAGCGCGCCGCTTTCGCGCGAAACCGCCGCCCGCACCACGCCGCTTCGAGGGCAGAGCGCCGTAGCGCATCCCTGCGCCGCATCCGGAAGAGCGTCTGCAGCAACCGAAAACGCTCACGCCGCGGCGGGCGCTTCCGCGAGTTCTCGGGACTTGGGCTCGCGGGCCGGGTCGGGCCTGGTGCCGAGCACGCACGCCACGGCCCCTAGGGCCATTCCCAGCACGGCGGTGAGGGACGGCGTTTCGCCCAGGATCGGCCAGGACAGCAGGGCGGACACGGGTGGGACGATGCAGAACAGGGCGGTCGTCCGGCTCGCGCCGCCAACCGCGATCGCCCGCAGGTAGAACGCGGTTCCGGCCACCGATCCCGCCAGGACCAGCCACAGCAGCACCGCGGTCGCCTGCCCCCAGTGCGTGACGTGGCCCTGCTCGAACACCGCGATCACGCCGACCGCCAGCGCCGCCGCGCCCGACTGCACGGCGCCGCCGGCCCGGACGTCGACCCCGGCGCAGTACCGCTGCTGGTAGAGCCCACCCGCGGAGAAACCGAGCAATCCCAGCAGGGTGAGCAGGATTCCCGGGTTCACCGCGCCGTCGGCGAGCACCTGGCCGCCGAGCGTGACGACGACGGCGAGCACGCCGAGGACGAGCCCGATCGCGCGGATCCGGCTCAGCCGCTCGCCCAGGAATCCGGCCGCGAGCGCCGCGGTGAGCACCGGGTTCATGGCGAGCACCAGCGCGGTCACCGATGCCGGGACCCCGACGGCCATCCCGCCGTAGCACCCGGCGAACTGCGCTCCGCTGGTGAGGATTCCGGCGACGGCGGTGTGCCCGAACCGCTTGCCGCTGGGCCAGGTCGCGCGGGAGCAGACCGCGATCGCCGCGAACACCGCCGCGGCCAGCGCGAGCCGCACGGAGGTCAGGAGGAACGGGGGAGCGGCGCCGACACCCAGCTTCCCGGTGGGGAATCCGCTGGCCCAGATGACGACGATCGGCGCCGCCAGCGGCAGCGGGATCGAGCGGGTGCTCTGCATGATCCCAAGCCTCGCCCGCCCGGCCCGGCCGCGTCCAACGACGATAAGTAATCACGATCGATTTCAATTGCTGATCGGTTAGGGTGGTCGCATGGGTGCAGTGCTGGACATCGTCGCGTTGCGCAGCATGGTCGCGGTCGCCGACTGCGGCGGGTTCCACCGGGCCGCCGCCGCGCTGTCCCTGACCCAGTCAGCGGTCAGCCAGCACCTGCGCAAGCTGGAGCGGGTGCTGGACCGGAAGCTGGTGGTCCGGGAGGGGCGGCAGGCCAAGTTCACCGCGTCCGGAGAGCTCCTGCTGGCGGAGGCGCGGCGCATCCTCGGCGCGCACGACGAGGCGCTGCGCCGGCTCGGCGCGGAGGAACGCCGCACGCTCGTCTTCGGCTCCACCGAGCACGCCGCCGACCGGCTGCTCCCCGAGCTGGCGACCCGGATGCGAGCCGCCTTCCCTGCGTTCGAGGTGCGGTTCCGCCTGGACCGGACGGCGCGGCTCGCGGAAGCGGTGGACCGCGGCAGCATCGACATCGCGCTGCTGATCGACCCGTCGGTCGGCGGGCGGAGCCGGGACGCGGGCTGGCTCCGGCTGGACTGGTACGCGGCACCGGACTGGGCGCCGCCGGGCCCCGGCGAGCCGCTGCCGATGGTCGTCTTCGACGAGCCGTGCACCACGCGGCGGCTCGCGGTCGACGCGGTGACCGGGATCGGCCGGCATCCGGACCTGGTGTGCGAGGCCGCCGATCTGGCCGGGGTGCTCGCGGCCGCGCGGTCCGGCCTCGGCGTCGCGCTGCTGCCGTCGGCGAAGCCGCGCCTGGAAGGGCTGGTGGTGCGCGACGACCTCCCGCAGCTGGATCCCGCGCCGCTGCGGGTCCGGGCCCGCCCCGGACTCGACGACGACCTCGCGGACCTCGTCGCGAAGACGGCGCGCGAGGTGGTCGAAGCGCATTCGTGAGACATGCCGGAGGGCGCCCCCGACGGATCGGAGACGCCCCCGGCTTCGCGTCAGGCGGGCAGGTGCACGCGGCGGTGCAGGCGCTCGCCGATGTCGCCGGCCGCGTTGTCCAGCAGCTTGTGCGCCAGTTCGAACAGGGCGCGGGCGATCGCGATCTCGTCGCCGATCTGCGGTACCTCCGGGTCGTCCGGGTGGCGGCGCGCGGTGCCGTGCCCGTGCAGCGCCTGACCGCCCGGAGTGGTGAACCCCACGTCGGCGGTGGTCTTCGCGCCCGCCTCCACGACCTGCAGGTTCAGCGTGATGGTGTGGGTCTCGTTCATGGTCGCCTCCTGTCCCCGTCGGCCCGCGTTCCCGCAGGCTCTTGAGGTCGCCGTAGCCCAAGCATGCGCTGGCCGACCAGAGCAGCGGAAGACCGGTGTTCACCCGTCCGGGTCGCCCCGTTCGGCCGCGCAGACCGGTAAGCGCGACGTACCCAACCGGCCCTCGTCGCCAAACAAGGCCTCCGCCGTGATCGACTTCACCCGGGGTTTGACCTCGGGTCGCGGGGCAGGCAAGGATACGGCCGCCGACAGTGCAGGAACCCGGTGCGAATCCGGGACGGTCCCGCCACTGTGACCGGGGAGTGGGCCCCACTCGTTGCCACGGCTGCGTGCAGCTGGAAGGCCGGGGTGCCGCGTCGATCCGGGAGTCAGGAGACTGCGTGCCGGCCCCGCGCCGCGCCGCGGCGTGCGGACACCGAGCCCCTCGGGCGGGAAACCCAGGAGGTCGGATATCCCATGTCTCGGGATGCCGAAGAGAGTCGGCCGCAGGCCGGTTGGGGCGCCATCGAGCGCCGGAAAGCAGCGGTCGTGCTGGCCGCCGTCGGAGTGCTCCACCTGGCGGGTTGGGGCGCGTACCTGCTGCAGCAGCAGGAGTTCGGCGCCGTGGGAGGGCTGGCCGCCGCGGGGATGACCGCGTACCTGCTCGGATTGCGCCACGGGTTCGACGCCGACCACGTCGCGGTGATCGACGACGCCACGCGGCTGCTGATGCAGCGCGGCAGGCGACCGGTGTCGACCGGCATGTGGTTCGCCCTCGGGCACGCCAGCGTCGTGCTCTTCCTCGCCGTCGCGGTCGCTTTCATCGCCGGGCCCGCCGCGCAGCAGTGGGCCGAGGAGGCCGGCGTCCGGGTCGCCACGGCGGTGGACCTGATCGTGATCGCGGTCCTGACCGCGCTGGCCGTACTCAACGCGCTGGTGCTGCGCGACGCCCTGCGGCTGCTGCGCCGCGCCCGCCGCGGCGCGGTCGACGAGGCCGAGGTCGAGCTGGTGCTCGGGCGGCGCGGCCTGCTCGCCCGGGTGCTGCGGGGGCGGATGCGCAACGTGGCCCGCTCCTGGCACCTGTTCGGCATCGGGCTGCTGTTCGGGCTCGGCATGCAGACCGCCACCGAGATCACCGTGCTCGCCATGGTCTCCCCGACCGAGCACCTGTCCGCGATCGCCGTGCTGAGCCTGCCGCTGCTGTTCGCCGCCGGAATGTGCACAGTGGACAGCGTGGACGGCATGCTGATGTCCCGGGCCTACACGTGGTCGCTGGCGCGGCCGCTGCGGCGGTTGAAGGTCAACGTGACGACCACCGCGCTGACGGTGGTGCTCGCCGCGGTCGTCGCGCTGGTCGTCCTCGCCGGGTTGCTCCAGGAGCTCGGCGCGTCCTTCGCGGAGCCGGTCGCGGCCATCGGCGACCACTTCGAGCTGCTCGGCTATCTGACGCTGGCCGCTTTCATGGCAGTATGGGGCGGCGCCGCGCTCTGGTGGAAAGTCGCCGCCCGCGGCGACGACGCGGAACGCGCGTGACCGGCGTCCACCGGCCGTGCCAGGTGGCGCCCCGAGGTCAGGCCGGTGATCGTGAGCCACGACGAGGTGGCCTACCGCGTGGCTGCGCCCCCGAGCACAAGGCCCCGGCGAGTTCGCCGGGGCGGAGCCGACATGGACTACGGACATGACCAAGCACACTGAACAGCACTACTTCGCCGGGCTCGACCTCGCCGGGAAGCGGGTGGTCGTCGTCGGCGCGGGCACCGTCGCGCAGCGCCGGGTCCCGCGCCTGATCAACTCCGGTGCGCTGGTCGACGTGATCGCGCCGGAGGCGACCCCGGCCGTCGAGGCGATGGCCGAGGCGGGCGACCTGACGTGGCACCGGCGCCTCTACGCCGACGGCGACCTGGAAGGTGCTTGGTACGTCGTGGCGTGCGCGACCGGGGCCGAGGTGAACGCCGCGGTCGCGGCCGAAGCCGAGCAGCGCCGCATCTTCTGCGTCCGCGCCGACGACGCCTCGCAGGGGACCGCCGTCACGCCTGCGGTGGCCCAGCACGGCGGGCTGCTGCTCGGGGTGCTGGCGGGCGGCGACCACCGGCGTTCCGCCGCCGTGCGGGACGGGCTCGTGGAAGCGTTGCGCACCGGCGTGGTCGACGAGCGGTCCGAGCCGCCGGCGCCGGGCGTCGCGCTCGTGGGCGGCGGCCCGGGCGACCCGGACCTGATCACGGTCCGCGGGCGCCAGCTGCTGGGCCGCGCGGACGTGGTGATCACCGACCGCCTGGCGCCGCGCGAGCTGCTCGAAGAGCTCGGCCCGCACGTGGAGGTGGTGGACGCCTCGAAGATCCCCTACGGGCGGGCGGCCAACCAGGACGTCATCAACTCGCTGCTGATCGAGCACGCCAAGGCCGGCAAGTTCGTGGTCCGGCTCAAGGGCGGCGACCCGTACCTGTTCGGGCGCGGGTTCGAGGAGCTGCTGGCGTGCGTGGAGGCCGGGGTCGCGGTGACCGCGGTTCCCGGGATCACCAGCGCTTTCGCGGCTCCCTCCGCAGCCGACGTGCCGGTCACCCATCGCGGCGTCGCGCACGAGGTCGTGGTCGTGTCCGGGCACGTCGGGCCGCACGACGAGCAGTCGCTGGTGGACTGGCCGGCGCTGGGCCGGCTGCGCGGCACCCTGGTGCTGATGATGGCGGTCAAGCGGATCCGGGAGTTCGCGGCCGTCCTGATCGAGCACGGCCGCGACCCGAAGTCGCCGGTCGCGGTGGTGCAGGAAGGCACCACGCGCAACCAGCAGACGCTCCGCACCACGCTCGGCGAGGTCGCCGACGCCGTGCGGGACGCGGAGATCAAGCCGCCCGCGGTGATCGTCGTCGGACCGGTGGCGGACCTCGCTCCGGAGTCGCGCCGGTAGTGCCGGAGCCCCGCAATTTCCATTGAGCCTTTTTCATCCTTCGTGTTCGAGGGTGAGGATGGCTCGGGCGAGGGTGCCGACGCGGTGTGGGCAGCAGCGGACGCGGTCGA